>JACOVA010000017.1 GCA_016177575.1 Betaproteobacteria bacterium | reverse complement strand
CTTCAAGGGCGAGATCCACGAGATCAAGGAGATCATGAAGAAGTCGAAGGAGCTGGGCATGCAGACCTTCGACCAGGCGCTGTTCGACCTCTACGAGGCCGGCCGCATCAGCTACGAGGACGCGCTGCGCTTCGCCGACTCGACCAACGAGGTGCGCCTCAACATCAAGCTGCACGGCAAGGAGATGAAGGACAAGGACCTCACCAAGGGCATCGAGCACCTCGACATCGTCTGACCGGTCTGCGGACTGGGTAGCACGGGGCCGCGGATGCGGCCCTTTTCTTTTGGAGGAATTCGATGGATCGGCTGTTCTTCACGCTCGGCAGCCTGTCGGCGTTCGCGGGTGTCGCGCTCGGCGCCTTTGCCGCGCACGGCCTGAAAAGTCGACTCGGGCCCGAGCTGCTCGCGACCTTCGAGACCGGCGTGCGCTACCAGATGTACCACGCGTTCGCGCTACTCGCCGTCGGCTGGGCGCAGGCGCGCTGGCCAGGCAGCATACTGACGGCGAGCGGCTGGCTGTTCGTCGCCGGTACCCTGCTCTTCTCCGGGAGCCTCTACGCGCTCAGCCTCACCGGCGCGCGCTGGCTGGGCGCCGTGGCGCCCGTGGGCGGCCTCGCGCTGCTCGCCGGCTGGCTCTGCCTCGCCTGGGGCGCCTGGAAAGGATGAGCGCAACGGCTTCCGAATCGACGGCAAGTACTATGATTTGTTGTCTATGGCAGTGCTATTCGAGAGGAGCAACGCCGCATGATGGTCACCGTATTCCGTTCCCGCGTCCGGCCCGAGCTGATGGACGAGTACGTAAGCTGGGCCGCAAGGATGAACGAGCTGGCGAAAACAATGCCGGGCTACGTCTCGCACAAGGGATTCCTCAGCGAGGACGGCGAGCGCTGCACGATCGTCGAGTTCGCCTCGGAGGAGGCGCACCGCGCCTGGGCCGAGCACCCGGAGCACCGCGAGGCGCAGAAGCTCGGACGCTCGAAGTTCTACCTGGAATACAGCATCCACATCTGCAAGGCCGTGCGCTCCAACAGCTTCAGGCGCGCCGGTGACTCCCCGCAACGATCTTGAACTCGTATAGCCGGCATTCCAGCGCGCCGTTGTAGAGCGGCACGCGGCGCGCGGGCTGCAGGCGGATCAGCTTCGCCAGGCGCAGGTCGGCGGTGAAGAAGTGGCAGCGCCAGCCGGCAAAGTTCCTCTTCAGCGCATCGCCCAGCTGCGGATAGAAGCGCGCGAGCTGCTCGGCGCTGCCGATGCGCTCGCCGTAGGGCGGGTTGGCGATCATGACTCCTTCCTTCGCGGGCGCAATGCGCTCGAGGATGTCGGCGCGCTCGAGCTTCACCCAGCGCTCGACGCCGGCGGCGGCGAGATTGCGCCGCGCGTCGTTGAGCGCCCTGGGGTCGTGGTCGCTGCCGAAGATCTGCAGGGATTGAGAAGGGTTTGAAGCATGCGAGGCGTCTTTTCTTATCTGCTCCCAGAGTTTTGAATCAAAAGCTTTCAAATTCTCGAACCCAAACCTCCGCTTCGCTCCCGGCGCGCGTCCGCGCGCCATCGCCGCCGCCTCCACCAGGATCGTGCCGCCGCCGCACATGGGATCGAGCAGCGGCTCGCCCGGTTGCCAGCCCGAGAGCATGACGATGCCCGCGGCGAGGTTCTCGCGCAATGGCGCTTCGGCCCTGCCCGCACGCCAGCCGCGCTTGAAGAGCGGCTCGCCCGAGGTATCGAGATACAACGCACCTTTCTTCTCCTGCAGGAATGCGTGAATCCTGACGTCGGGCCGCGCGCGTTCGACGCTCGGCCGGCCGCCGAGCGCATCGCGGAAGCGGTCGCACACCGCATCCTTGATGCGCAGCGTGGCGAAATCCAGGCTCTTCAGCGGGCTCTTTTGCGCCGCGACGGCGACGCGGATGGTCTGCTCCGGAGAGAAAAAGCCGGGCCAGTCGATTGCCCGGGCCGCGCCGTAGAGCTCGTCTTCGCCGTGGTACGCGAATTCGCCGACCCGCCACAGAACGCGCGAAGCGATCCGCGACCAGAGGTTCGCGCGGTAGCAGGCGGCCCAGTCGCCGGTGAACGCGACCCCGCCCGCAACCGGCCGCGCCGCGCCCGCGCCCAGCGCACCGAGCTCCCCGGCGAGCAGCGGCTCGAGCCCGCGCGGCGACGAGGCGAAGAAGGACTCCATGGAAGATGAACCCGGGACGATTGACGCGGCGCGACGGGCAAGGCGAGGATAGCAGAACCATGGATCGCAGCTCCGCCGACTGGCGGGCCGAGGGCGACGCGTACTACGACGCGCGGCGCTGGAACGAGGCGGGCCTCGCCTACGAGCGCGCGCTCGCGCTCGAGCCCGGCCCGGCGCACGCCTGGTACCGGCTCGGCAACGTGCGCGAGGAGCAGGGCCGCGACGCCGAGGCCGCGGCCTGCTTCGAGCGCGCGCTCGCGCTCGACCCCGCGCACGCCCAGGCGTGGAACAACCTCGGCGGCGCGCGCCAGCGGTCAGGCGACCTGGAAGCCGCGGTCCAGGCCTACCGCAAATCGATCGCCGCCGAACCCTCTCTGTCTCAGCCCTACCTCAATCTCGGCCGCCTGCACGGCACGCGCGGCGAGCATGCGCTTGCCGCCGAGTGCTTCGCGCAGGGGCTCGAGCGCCATCCCGGCGATCCCACCTTCGAGCATCTGGTCGCCGCCACGCGCGGCCGCAGCACCGCGCGCGCACCGGTCGGCTACGTGACGGCGTTGTTCGACGACGTGGCGTCCCAGTTCGAGCGCCATCTGGTGCGCGACCTCGGCTACCAGGTCCCCGAGGCGCTCGCGGCGCTGGTGCGCCCTAAGCTCGAGGCGTTGCGGGCGAAGCGGCGGGGTGACGCGCCGCGGGCGCGCGTGATCGACCTGGGCTGCGGCACCGGGCTGGTCGGCGTCGCGCTCGCCGGCATGGACGCGGAAATCGTCGGCGCGGACCTTTCGCCGCGCATGCTCCAGATCGCCGCCGGGCGCGGCGCCTACGCGCGCCTGGAGCACGGCGACCTGGCCGAGGTGCTGGCGCGGATTGCCGGCGGCTCGGCGCACGCGGTGCTCGCTGCCGACGTCTTCATCTATGTCGGCGACCTGGAGGCGGTGTTCGCCGCGGTGGCGCGCGTGCTCGCGCCCGGCGGCCTGTTCGCGTTCTCGGTGGAGGGCCTGCAAGCCGGCACCTACCGGCTGCTGCCGACCGGCCGCTATGCGCAGTCGCCGGCCTATCTGCGTGCGCTCGCCGAGCGATGCGGGCTGGAGGAGCTCAGGCTCGAGCGCAGCCGCATCCGGCGCGAGAGCCGGGGCTACGCCGAAGGGTGGCTCGCGCTCTTCGCGCGGCCCTCGCCTACCTGAGCAGACGGCGGCGCGTGAGCACCGTGGCGAGATAGAACGCGCCGGCGGCATAGGCCGCCAGCACGGCGAGGTGAAGCAGCGCCCCCGCGGGCCAGCCGCCGCCCAGCAGCGGGCGCACCAGCTCAACGCCGTGATAGAGCGGCAGCGCCTGCGCGATCGCACGCACGAGCGCCGGCAGATGCTCGACCGGAAAGAACACGCCGGAGAGCAGCATCATCGGCGTGAGCAGCAGCGTCATGTAATAGCTGAAGAAGTCGTACCCGGTGGCGAGCGCGTTGACCGCGAGCCCGAGCGCGCCGAAGGCAAGGCCGACGAGCGCCAGCACCGGGATCGCGGCGAGCGCATGCGGCCAAGCCGCGTAGCCGACCACCGCCACCACGGCGAGCATGCACAGGCCGGCGGCGAGCGCTTTGCTCGCGGCCCACAGCCATTCGCCCGCCAGCACGTCGTCGAGCGTCATGGGCGCGTTCACGATCGCCTCCCAGGTCTTCTGCACGTGCATGCGCGAAAAAGCGGAGAAGAGCGCTTCGAAGCTCGCCGCATACATGGTCGAGGAGCCGAGGAACCCCGCGGCGAGGAAGGCGAAATAGCTGGTGCCGCCGAGGTTGCCGAGCACCGCGCCCAGGCCGTAGCCGAGACCAAACAGCATGATGAGCGGATCGGCCAGGTTGCCGAGGATCGAGGGAACCGCGAGCTTGCGCCAGACCAGGAAGTGGCGCCGCCAGACGGCGAGCGAGCGCAGGCTCAGCTCGGGAAGGGCGTAGATGCGCTCGCTCATCCGGTCGCTCAATCCCGCAGATCGCGGCCGGTCAGCTTGAGGAACACATCCTCGAGGTTGGCGGGCCGGTGGAGGTAGACCAGCTCCGCCTGGCCGCGCAGCGTCGCGAGCACCGGCTCGACGTCGCTCGCGTAGCAGAAGATGGTCTCGCCGGCGCGCTCCGTGCGCAGCGCGAGCGACGCCGCGCGCGCGCTCCAGGCCTCGATGCCGGGCCCGTGCACCTCGACCACCTGCGATTCGATGTGGCGCGCGATCAGCTCGCGCGGCGAGCCCTGCACGATGATGCGGCCGTGGTCCATGATCGCCACCCGCGCGCACAGCCGCTCGGCTTCCTCCATGAAGTGCGTGGTGAGCAGCAAGGTCCTGCCTTCGAGCGTCAGCTGCCGCAGCCGCTCCCAGATGAGGTGCCGCGCCTGGGGGTCGAGCCCGGTGGTCGGCTCGTCCATGAACAGCAGCTGCGGGTCGTTGACCAGCGCGCGCGCGAGCGTCAGGCGCCGCTTCATGCCGCCCGAGAGCGTCTGGATCTTGGCGCCGGCGCGGCCGGCGAGCCCGGCGAACGCCAGCAGCAGCGGGATGCGCGGCTCGATCTCGCGGTCCTTCAGGCCGAAGTAGCGGCCGTAGACGACCAGGTTCTCGGCGACGCTGAAATCCGGATCGAGGCTGTCGAACTGCGGCACCACGCCCACGCGCGCGCGCGCCTGGCGCGCGCGCGCCGGCACCTCGTTGCCGAGCAGGCGGATCTCGCCCGCGTCGGGGTCGATGAGCCCCAGGCAGAGCTTGAGCGTGGTGGTCTTGCCGGCGCCGTTGGGCCCGAGCAGGCCGAAGCATTCGCCGGCGGCGATCTCGAGGTCAACGCCGCACACGACCTCGAGCTCGCCGTAGCGCTTGCGCAGGCCGCGCACCTCGAGCGGGCTCATCGCCAGCCGTTGCGCACGATCGAGCGCAGCACCGGCAGCCGCCGGTGGAAGAAATGGTCCGCGCCCGGCACCACCACCACCGGCAGGTCCTGCGGCAGCGCCCAGGCGAGCACCGCGGCGAGCGGCACCGTTTCGTCCTTCTCGCCATGCACGAGGATCGTGTCGGCGGGCACGGGCGGCACGTCGAAGTTCGCCACCGCCAGGCCGACCAGCACCATGCGCTCGGGCGGCAGCCTGCGCGCCAGCCGCGCCTGCATCGCGGCGCCGAACGAGAACCCGGCCAGCACCGGCCGCTCGGCCTCGAGGTGCGCGATCACTGCCGAGAGATCATCCACCTCGCCGCGTCCTTCGTCGAAGCGCCCCTCGCTCGCGCCGACGCCGCGGAAATTCGGCCGCCACGCGCCATAGCCGAGCTCGACGAAAGCGCGCGCCAGCGTCTGCACGACCTTGTTGTCGAGCGTGCCGCCGAACAGCGGGTGCGGATGCGCGATGAGCGCGATCCCGCGCGGCGCCGAGTCGGGCAGATCGACGGCGCATTCGATTCTGCCGCCCGGGCCGGCGACGAATTCCCGGCGCGTCGCCGCGCGCATCAGATGCGCAGCCGCTCGACGACGCGGCCGCGCAGCAGGTGCTGCTCGATGATCTCGTCGATGTCGGCGCGGTCGACGTAGCTGTACCAGACCGCCTCCGGATAGACGACGATGCAGGGTCCTTCCTCGCAGCGGTCGAGGCAGCCCGACTGGTTGATGCGCACCTTGCCCGGACCGGCAAGGCCGAGCGCCTTGACGCGCTCCTTGGCGTAATCGCGCATCGCGGCGGATCCCTTGTCGTTGCAGCAGGTGCGCCCGCCGTCGCGCTGATTGCAGCAGAAAAAGACGTGCCGTTCGTAGAATCCCATGCGCGATTCTACCGAACGCCGTTTGCCTGCCGCGCCGAGGCGAGGTAGATCAGGTAGGCGAGCGCGGCGAAGGGCCACAGCGAGCCGACCAGGCGCGTCAGGCCGTTGAAGTTGAGGAAATGCCCCTGCGCCCAGACCTTGAGCGTCGCCGCGAGATACGGATTCGGCGGCGCGAGGTTGACCAGCACCGCGGCCGCCATGAGCAGCATCGCGGCCAGCGCGAGCCGCGCGGTGCGCGGCAGCTGCAGCGCCGCCGCGGCGAGCGCCACGCCCAGGACGAGCCCGATCTGGGCGCCGGGCGTGAGCCAGGCCAATACGTGCTCGGCGCGCATCAGGATCGCGAAGGCGAGCGTCTTGACGACCAGCGCGACCGCCAGCAGCCCGAGCAGCAGCGCGCGCAGCGGCGCACCGGGCCTGGCCACCGCGGAGGCGAGCAGGGCCACGGCGCAGAGGTTCGCCGCCGCGGTCGCCGCCTCGATCGAGACGAACAGCTCGGCGCGGTAGCGCTCGCCCGCGCCGCCCGCGACCAGGTCGCGCAGGTCGCCGGTGCCGAACAGCAGCGTCGCCGGATTGAGCTGCGCGAACAGCCACAGGCCGAGCAGCGTCAGCCCCAGGTCGGCCGCGCTGCCCGGCGCGAGCGCCGCGGCGCGCAGGCGATAGAGCGGCCCGGTGTCGAGCAGCCAGTGCGCGAGGCGCGCGCCCGCGATTCCGCCCACGGCCGCGCCGCACAGGTTGGCGAGCACGTCGAGGTTGGAGGGAATGCGCGCCGGCAGAAAGCTCTGCGCCGCTTCGAGCGCGAGCGAAAGCAGTCCGCCGCTGAGCGCGGCGAGCAGCGCCGCCGCGCGCCCGGAGAGGCGCGGATGCACGGCGAGCGCGCACAGCAGCCCGTAGGGCAGATAGCCGAGGAAGTTCGCGCCCAGGTCGAACGCGGTGACGTAGCGCGGCCAGGGCGCAAGCAGGAAGGCGAGCGCCGGCTCGCCGGGATCGCGCCAGCCGGCGAGCGGATACAGGCTCGCATAAACGGCCAGCAGCACATAGGCGACGAGCAGGAACCGGCTCAGCGGCGAGGCGCGCACGTTGGGAGGGAGGACGGGGCCCCTTCCCCGTCTAGGCGTGCTGCGGCCTTGGCACGAGCGCGCCCATCACCATGCCGAACATCGATGCGGCGAGGCCTACCAGCTGCGGCGGCACCGTGGCATCCGCCGCCACCGCCTCGGCGATGAGCCAGGCGCCGAGGCCAAGCGCAACCGAGAGCACCGCGCCGGCAACGCTGGCGCGCTTCCAGTAGATCCCGGCGGCGAGCGGCACGACGCAGGAGACCAGCGTCACCTTGTAGGCGTTTTGCACCATCTCGTACATGGTGCTCCTGGAGTTCGCCGCGAACAGCAGCGCCGCGAGCGTGAAGGTCACCAGCACCACGCGCAGCAGCAGCAGGAACTGGCGATCGCCCATCTCGCGCGCGAACGGCCGGATCACGTTCTCGGCGAACAGCGCAGTCGGCGCGAGCAGCGCGCCCGAGGCGGTCGACAGGATCGCCGAGAGCAGCGCGCCGAAGAACAGCACCTGGGCCCACAGCGGCGTGCGCTCCAGGACCAGGCTGGGCAGGATCCTCTGGATCTCGCGCGCGTCCTCGTTGGCGAACAACCTCGCGTAGCCCGGGTCGACCACCAGCGCGGCGTAGGCGATGAACATCGGCACGAAGGCAAAGGAAAAATAGACCACGCCGCCGATGAGGCAGCCGCGGATCGCGGTCTTCTCGTCCTTGGCCGCGGTGACGCGCTGGAACACGTCCTGCTGCGGGATCGAGCCGATCGCGAGCGTCATCCAGGCCGCAAGGAAGGCGAGCCAGTCTTTAAGACCTGTTTTGGGAAAAAATTCGAATTTTCCCGCCTCGGCCGCTGCGGCGAGCACCTTGCCCACGCCGCCCGCCAGGTCGCCCACCAGCCAGGCGACCGCGACCAGGCCGATCAGGATCACCACCGACTGGAACAGGTCGGTGAGCGCAACCGACCACAGCCCGCCCCAGAGCGTGTAGCCGAGCACGATCGCCGCACCGAGGTAGATCCCGGTCTCGAGGGAAATGGCGCCTCCCGAGAGCACCGAGAACACCAGCCCGAGCGCCGTGAGCTGCGCCGAGGTCCAGCCCAGATACGAAGTCGTGATGGCGATGCTGGTCGCCACCTCGACCGACTTGCCGTAGCGCTTGCGGTAGAAGTCGCCGATCGTGAGCAGATCCATGCGGTAGAAGGCGCGCGCGAAGAACAGCGCCACGAACAGCAGGCAGAACGAGGCGCCGAAGGGATCGGCCGGGATGCCGGCGAGGCCGTCGCGCGTGAAGGTCGCCGACACCGAGAGCACGGTCTCGGCGCCGAACCAGGTGGCGAACACCGTCGCCGCGCTCATGTAGAGCGGCAGGCTCCTGCCCGCGAGCACGAAATCCTTGGAGTTGTGAACCCGCTGCGCGGCCCAGAGGCCGATCGCGATCGTGACCATGAAATAGACGACCACCGAACCGATCAGCATGGCGCGATCATAGCTTTCGCCTCCAGACCTGCCAACGCTCCTTGCCCTGGAATACCCGCAGGGACTGTTCAGGCGGGATCGGAATATCCTGCTCTCTGAAAAAAGCCTCCGAGAGCAGCAGATCAAGCTCGCCGAGGCCGATGCCGAACGGCGGGCCGCGCTGGTTGTCGTCGGTGAAGAAGAAGCCGGCGAGACGGCCGCTTGGCCGCGTCAGCTCGGCGACGCGCTGCGCCCAGTCCTGCCAGCGCGCGCGCGGCAATGCGCACAGCAATGCGCGCTCGTAGATCAGGTCGAAGGGCACGGTCTCGAAGGCGAAGAAATCGGCTCTGCTGGCGAGGTGCGCGAGCGCCCCGAGCTCGCGCCGCGCGGCCTCGAGCGCGGCGTCGGAGAAATCGATCGCCACCACCTCGTGCCCGCGCTCGTGGAAGGCGCGCGCTTCGTAGCCGGTGCCGCAGCCGGGAATCAGCACGCGCAGGCGCTCGCGCTCGACGGCGAGCCACGTCGCCAACCGCGGCGGCACCCCGCCCGCGTCCCACGGCGTCACGCCGCCGCGAAAGCGCACGTCCCAGAACTCCGCCTTCGAGCTGTCCTGCGCCACGTCAGCGCAGCGCGAGCAGCGCGAGCGCCGCAAGCGCGGCGGCGAGCAGCGACCAGAGCAGGGCATTGCGGCGCCGGTTCTGCTCGGCAAGGCGCTCGAGCGCCGCCTGCAGGCCGCCGACCCGGTCCTCGGCAAGCAGCCGGTGCAGCAGGCGCGGGATGGTCGGCAGCGTCTGCGCCCAGTAAGGCGCCTCGCGCCGCAGGGTGCGCAGCAGGCCGCGCCAGCCGATCTGCTCGCTCATCCAGCGCTCCAGGTACGGCTTCGCCGTCTGCCACAGGTCCAGGTCCGGATCGAGCTCGCGTCCCAGGCCCTCGATGTTGAGCAGCGTCTTCTGCAGCAGCACCAGCTGCGGCTGGACCTCGACGTTGAAGCGGCGCGAGGTCTGGAACAGCCGGAGAAGCAATTTGCCGAAATATATTTCCTTCAGCGGCCGCGCAAAGATCGGCTCGCACACGGCGCGGATGGCGGCCTCGAAGTCGTCCAGGCGGGTGGTCGCGGGCACCCAGCCGGCATCGAGGTGCGCCTGCGCGACGCGCCGGTAGTCGCGGTTGAAGAAGGCGAGAAAGTTCTGCGCCAGGTAGCTCTTGTCGACCTCGGACAGCGTCGCCATGATGCCGAAGTCGAGCGCGATGTAGCGCCCGCGCACCGAGCCGTCCTCATCTTTGGCAACTTCGACCAGGATATTGCCCGGGTGCATGTCGGCGTGGAAGAAGCCGTCGCGGAACACCTGGGTGAAGAAGATCTCGACGCCCGCCCGGGCGAGCGCCGGTATGTCGATCTGCTTCTGCCTGAGGAGGGCGACCTGCGAGATCGGCGTGCCGTGCATGCGCTCCATCACCATCACGCGCTGCGCGCAGTAATCCCAGTGCACCAGCGGCACCGCGAGCAGCGGCGAGCCGGCGAAATTGCGCCGCAGCAGCGAGGCGTTCGCCGCTTCGCGCATCAGGTCCAGCTCGTCCTCCAGGTGGCGCACGAACTCGGCCACCACTTCGCGCGGCTTGAAGCGCTTCGCCTCGGCCCACAGCCTCTCGAGCAGGCCGGCCGCAGCCTCGAGCAGCAGCACATCATCGGCGATCGCCTGCTCGACTCCCGGGCGCAGCACCTTTACCGCGACCTCGGTGCCGTCCTTGAGCCGCGCGAGGTGCACCTGCGCCACCGAGGCGCTCGCGATCGGCTCGCGGTCGAATTGCAGGAACAGCTCCTGCACGCTTTTCCCCAGGGATCGTTCCACCTCTGCAACCGCCAGCTCGGCGGCGAACGGCGGCACGCGGTCCTGCAGCTTCGCCAGCTCGTCGGCGATGTCCTGGGGCAGCAGGTCGCGCCGCGTCGAGAGCACCTGGCCGAACTTGACGAAGATCGGCCCGAGCATTTCGAGCGCCTCGCGCAACCGCACCGCGCGCGTTTCGTCCTG
>JACOVA010000104.1 GCA_016177575.1 Betaproteobacteria bacterium | reverse complement strand
CCTTGGGGCCGAGCGTGACTTTCACCGCGTCGGCCAGGATGTTCAGGCCGTGCACCATGCGGTTGCGCGCTCCATCGTGGAAACGTACTTCCTTGGCTGGCATTTGAATTTCTCCTCGTTACGAAATCGGTTTGGCGGAATCAGGCGCCTTCGATCACGCCCATGATGTCTTCCTCGCGCATCACGAGCAGCTCGTCGCCCTTCACCTTCACCGTCTGCCCGGAGTACTTGCCGAACAGAACGCGGTCGCCGACTTTCACGTCGAGCTGGATCAGCTTGCCGTCGTCGTCCTTCTTGCCCTTGCCGACCGCGACGATCTCGCCCTGGTCGGGCTTCTCGGCCGCGGTGTCCGGAATCACGATGCCGCCGGCGGATTTGCGCTCTTCGTCGATGCGCTTGACGATGACTCGGTCGTGCAGTGGACGGATCTTCATGACAATCTCCATGTATTCGTTAGTAATTACAAAGGCTTACGTGAATTCTTGCCGTCCTCTCGGCGCCTGCTGCTAGCACTCGACGGTGGCGAGTGCCAATGATAGCGGCGATACCGTGACATTTCAAGTGTTCTCTAGAATCGGGTCGTGTCCCGGGTCCGGATCATTGCGTTCGTCCTGCTGAGCGCGGCCTGCGCGCCTGCGCGCGCGCAGGCCGTGCTGCCCCCCCCGGTCGCCAAGGCGCTCGGCGCGGCGCGCATTCCGCAGGCGAGCGTCGCGGTCGTGGTGGAGGAAGTCGGCGCCAACCGCTCGGCGATCCGCCTCAACGCGGCGGCGCCCATGAACCCCGCTTCGGTCATGAAGCTGGTCACGACCTATGGCTCGCTCGAGATGCTCGGTCCCGCGCACCGCTGGCGCACCGTGGCTTATCTGGACGGGCCGCTCACCGAGGGCGTGCTCGAGGGCAATCTGGTGCTCAAGGGCGGCGGCGATCCGCGCCTCGACCTGGCCTCGTTCTGGATGCTGCTGCGCGCGCTGCGCGGCAAGGGCCTGCGCGAGATCCGCGGCGACCTGGTGCTCGATCGCAGCCAGTTCGAGCGCGCAGCGGGGGGCCCGGGCGATTTCGACGGCGACGCGTTTCGCCCGTACAACGTGCTGCCCGACGCGCTGCTGCTCAACTTCAGGTCGCTGCGCTTCACGTTCCAGCCTGCGCCGGAAGCGGGCGCGGTGCGCATCGCAGTGGAGCCGCGCCCGCCCGCCCTCGAGGTGGTGAATGCGCTCAGCCTGAGCGAGGGCGCCTGCCCCGAAGGCCGCGCCTTCCGCGACCTGCTGCAGCCCACGTTCGAGCCCGCGAGGCCGCGCGCGATCTTCGCCGGACGCTACCCCGCGGCCTGCGGCGAGAAGGAGCTCTACGTCGCGCTGCTCGCGCCGGACGACCAGGTCGCGGGCGTGATGCGCCAGCTCTGGGCGGAAACCGGCGGCGTGTGGACCGGCGCGGCGCGCGCAGGCGAGGCCCCGGCCGGGGTGCCGCCCTTCCACGAGCATGAATCGGCGCCCCTGGGCGAGCTCGTGCGCGACGCCAACAAGCTCTCCAACAACGTGATCGCCCGGCACATCTTTCTCGCGCTCGGCGGCAATGCCGCCGGCCCGCCCGCGGCCGCGCGCCGCGCCGCCGCCGCGATCAGGGCGTGGCTCGCGCGCAAGGGGCTCGCCGCCTCCGAGCTGGTGATCGAGAACGGCACCGGCCTGTCGCGCATCGAGCGCATCAGCGCCGCGACGGTCGCCGCGCTGCTGCAGTTCGCCTGGCGCAGCCCGGTGATGCCCGAGTTCATCGCCTCGCTGCCGATCGCGGCGTCCGACGGCACCATGCGCCGCAGGCTCAAGGACAGCGGCGTCGCCGGCCAGGCGCATATCAAGACCGGGCTGCTGTCCGACGCCCGCTCGATGGCGGGCTACGTGCTCGATCGCAGCGGGCGCCGCATGGTCGTCGTCATGCTGGTCAACCACGCCAACGCGCACCAGGCGCAGGAGGCGATGGACGCGCTGCTGCTCTGGGTCTACGAGGGCGCGCGTTGACCGGACCATGGAGGCCGCCATCGGCGCCGTGAAGCGGGAGCGGCTTGCCGAACGCCTTCGCGGGCATTCCCGGAAACGTCCGAAAGCGCGGCGCTGACTTCCCTCTGATCCTAGCGATTCGATGCTTGCGGCATCGGCATCGGCTTGCCTTGCACGAGCGCGATCCAGCCGCGTGCGACGCGATAGGTGATCCACAGGCCGGTCAGCACCCAGACCAGGATCGCGAGCGGGATCAGCAGCAGCGTGAACCACAGCACGATCCCGACCAGGGTCCATGGAAGCGCGAACCAGAAGGTGCGGATCTGCCAGCGAAAATGCGATGCCAGCGCCGTGCCCGCCGCTTCTGCGCGCTTGACGTAGTTCAGCACCACGGCGATCAGCGATGGCCAGCCGAGCAGGAACATCGTCACCACCAGCGCCGGGGTCAGGATGCCGGCGAGCACCGACCACGCATGCAGGGCGTAGATGACGTGCGTCCAGGCGCGCAGGCCCTCGAGCTTCGCCTCGTCGGTCACAGGCCGAGCTCGCTCCAGAGCGCGTCCACCCGCCGCTTGACTGCGGCATCCATGGTGATCGGCCGGCCCCAGTTGCGGGAGGTTTCAGCGGGCCACTTGTGCGTGGCGTCGATGCCCATCTTCGAGCCCAGGCCCGCGGCCGGGCTGGCGAAATCGAGGTAGTCGATCGGCGTGTTCTCGGCGATCAGCGTATCGCGCGCCGGATCGACGCGCGTGCTGATCGCCCAGATCACCTCCTTCCAGTCGCGCGCATCGACGTCGTCGTCGATGACGACGATGAACTTGGTGTACATGAACTGGCGCAGGTAGCTCCAGACGCCGAACATCACGCGCTTGGCGTGCCCCGCGTACTGCTTTTTCATGCTCACCACCGCCATGCGGTACGAGCAGCCCTCCGGGGGAAGGTAGAAGTCGGCGATTTCCGGAAATTGCTTCTGGATCAAAGGCACGAAAACCTCATTGAGCGCGACGCCGAGCATCGCCGGCTCGTCGGGCGGCTTGCCGGTGTAGGTGCTGTGGTAGATGGGCGCGCGGCGCATCGTGATGCGCTCGACGCTGAGCACCGGGAAGCGCTCGGCCTCGTTGTAGTAGCCGGTATGGTCGCCGTGCGGGCCCTCGAGCGCGGTGTCGCCCGGGCGGATCGCGCCCTCGAGAATGATTTCGGCCGACGCCGGCACCTGCAGCCCGCTGCCGACGCACCTGACGACCTCGGTGCGCGCCCCGCGCAGCAGTCCGGCGAACTGGTACTCGCCGAGGGAGTCCGGCACCGGCGCCACGGCGCCGAGGATGGTCGCCGGATCGGCGCCGATCGCGACCGCGACCGGGAACGGCTCGCCCGGGTGCGCGAGCGTATGGTCGCGGAAGTCGAGCGCCCCGCCGCGGTGCGCGAGCCAGCGCATGATGATCCTGTCCCGCGCGATCACCTGCTGGCGGTAGATGCCGAGATTCTGGCGCGCCTTGAGCGGGCCTTTGGTCACCGTCAGTCCCCAGGTGATGAGCGGTCCCGCGTCCCCCGGCCAGCAGGTTTGCACCGGCAGGCGCGCGAGATCCACGTCCTTCCCCTCCCAGAGCAGCTCCTGGCAGGCGCCGGAGGAGAGCTGGCGGGGCTGCATGTTCAGCACCTGCTTCAGGATCGGCAGCTTCTCCCAGACGTCGCGCAGGCCTTGCGGCGGATCGGGCTCCCTGAGATAGGCGAGCAGCTTGCCGATCTCGCGCAGGGCCGCGGTGTTTTCCACGCCCATCGCCAGCGCGACGCGCCGCACGGTGCCGAACAGGTTGCCGAGCACCGGGATCGAGTGCCCGCTCGGGCGCTCGAACAGGATCGCCGGACCGCCCGCCTTGAGCGCGCGGTCGCAGACCTCGGTCATCTCCAGCCGCGGCGAGACCTCCGCCGCGACGCGCTTGAGCTCGCCGAGGCGCTCGAGCTGGCCGACAAAATCGCGCAGATCCGAATAGCGCATGCGGCGCTAGTCCGGCCGCGAGGCGAGCCGCGCCGCGACGGTCTCGGCGAACTCCACCAGCTGGCGGCTGCGGCCGCGCACCGCATAGGCGCGCTCGACGGCGCCGAAGCACAGGGTGAAGGTGGTCAGGCCGAGCCAGAAAAACACCACCAGCGCCGCGGCGATGGCGGCGAGCACCAGCGCGGCCGCGGGCATCATGCGCGCCAGGCCGCCGAGCGCGCTGAAAGCGGCGAACAGCACCGCGTCGAGCGACTCGCGGCGCCCGCCCTCGGCGACTTTCGCCGCCGCCGCCGCGATCCACCCCTGCAGCGGCCCGGCAAGCATCGCCAGCACGAGCGCGGCGAGCAGCAGCACGGCGGCCCATTTGAGCTTGCGCGGGTCGCGCTCGAAGGCGACGCGCACCGAGGCGAGGCGGCCGAGCGGAACGATCTCGAGCGCCGCCGCGCCCTCGTGCACCACGCGATTCGAGTACAGGATGAGCCGCGAGCCGTCCTTCAGCTCGAACTCCGCCTCGGGAGCCGACAGGCTCATGCGTGGTACGAGGCGGCGATGCCGGCGAAGATCGCCGCGCCGACCCAGTTGTTGTGCCGGAAGGCGCTGAAGCAGCCTGCGCGCGTGCGCTCGCGGATGAGAAAGTAATGGTAGAGCATCATCGCCGCCGCCGCGGCGAGGCCGGCGTAATACGGCCAGCCGAGCCGCAGCGCGAGGCCGAGCGCGGCGAGGATCGCGAGCATCAGCGCATAGCTCGCCATGACCGCGGCGACGTCGTAGCGGCCGAGCGCGATCGCCGAGGTGTGGATGCCGATTCTCAGGTCGTCGTCGCGGTCCACCATCGCATACTCCGTGTCGTAGGCGAAGGAGTAGCACACGTTCGCCGCCAGCAGCGCCCAGCACTCCCAGGGCAGGCCGTCGCGGATCGCCGCGTAGGCCATCGGTATGCCGAAGCCGAAGGCGATGCCGAGGTAGAGCTGCGGCAGCGCAAAGAAGCGCTTGGCGAACGGATAGGTCCAGGCGATCGCGAGCGCGGCGAACGAAAGCAGGATCGCGAACCGGTTCAGGAACAGGACCAGGCCGAAGGCGATCGCCGCCAGCAGCGCGCCCACCGCGAGCGCCTCGCGCGGGCGGATTTCTCCCGCCGCGAGCGGCCGGCCGCGCGTGCGCTCGACGCGGCCGTCGAAATCCCGGTCGGCGTAGTCGTTGATCGCGCAGCCCGCCGAGCGCATGAGGAAGGTGCCGACGACGAAGATGATCACGATGTCGGGCGCCGGACGGCCGCCCGCAGCGAGCCACACCGCCCACAGCGTCGGCCACAGCAGCAGCAAGGCGCCGACCGGCTTGTCGAGCCGGGCGAGCCGCTCGTAGGCATCGATGCGCTTGGCGACTGCTGCGAGGTCCATGGGCGCTGCGCGTGCAGAATGCGCGAGGATATCAGGCACGCAGGTACTCGGCCCGCGCCGCCAGCCAGCGCTCGACATGGCGCCGTGCCGCCTGCGGGTCCTGCTCCAGCAGCGCCTCGGCGGCCTCGCGCGCATCGCGCACGAGCGGCTCATCCCGCTCCAGGTCGGCGTAGCGCAGCAGTAGCTGGCCGCTCTGGCGCTCGCCCAGGTATTCACCGGGCCCGCGCAGCCTGAGGTCCTGCTCGGCGATGCTGAAACCGTCGCCGCTCTCGAAGATCACCTTCAGTCGCGCGCGCGCCGCATCCGAGAGCGGCGCCGCGTACAGCAGGATGCAATCGCCCGTCTGCGCGCCGCGCCCGATGCGCCCGCGCAGCTGGTGCAGCTGCGCGAGGCCGAAGCGCTCGGCGTGCTCGATCACCATGAGCGAGGCGTTCGGCACGTCCACGCCCACTTCGATCACGGTCGTCGCTACCAGCACTTGGGTTTTCTTATCGATGAAATCTTGCATGACCTGGGCCTTTTCCGGGACCGGCAAGCGGCCATGAAGCATACCCACGGCGAGCCCCTTCAACTCGGCTTGCAGCAGCTCGAAGGTATCGATCGCGGTCTGCAGGTCCCCTTGCTTGGATTCCTCGATTACCGGGCAGACCCAGTAAGCCTGCTGGCCTTCGGCGCACGCCGCACGGATGCGCGCCAGCACCTCGGCGCGGCGGCCGCTGGCGACCAGCCGCGTCGTCACCGCGCCGCGCCCGGGCGGCAGCTCGTCGATCACCGAGACGTCGAGGTCGGCGTAGTAGCCCATCGACAGCGTGCGCGGGATCGGCGTCGCGCTCATCATCAGTTGATGCGGGACGGGCGCGGCGCCGGCCGGCCGGGTCTCTCCCTTCCTGCGCAAGGCGAGCCGCTGCTGCACGCCGAAGCGGTGCTGCTCGTCGACGATCGCGAGCGCGAGCCGCGCGAACCCGACCTGCTTCTGGAACAGCGCGTGCGTGCCGATGGCGACCAGCGGTCCGGGCTCCTGCAGCATCCTCGCCACGCGCTTGCGCTCCGGCGCGGCGAGGCCCCCGCGCAGCCACGCGATCGGCACGCCGAGCGGACCGAGCCACTCGGAGAATTTGCGCAGATTCTGCTCGGCGAGGATCTCGGTGGGCGCCATGACCGCTGCCTGGCAGCCGGCGTCCGCCGCCGCCAGGCAGCCGATCGCGGCGATGATGGTCTTGCCGCTGCCGACGTCGCCCTGCAGCAGCCGCTGCATCGGGTGCGGCTCGGCCAGGTCGCGCAGCACCTCGGCCATCGCCTTGCGCTGCGCGCGCGTGAGGCGGAACGGCAGCCGGCCGAGAAAGCGCTTGAGCAGCGGGCCGCCGGAGGGCAGCGCGAGCGCGCTGCGGGCGCGCCGCGCGCGGTATGCCATGCGCATCGACAGCTGCTGCGCGAGCAGCTCGTCGAACTTGACGCGCCGCCATTCCCGGCTGGTGCGCCCGATGAGCGCCGCGGTATCGGCGTCGGGTGCAGGGCGGTGCAGCGCGCGGATGGCCTCCGCGATTCCCATCAGCTGGTACTTCGCGAGCAACCCGTGAGGCAGAGTCTCCTCCAGTGAAATCTCATTCAGCGCGTCAAGCACCAGCTTGCGGAGGTCTGTTTGCGACAGCGACGCTGTCGTGGGATAGATCGGTGTCAGAGCCGTCGGCAGCGGCTCGCCCGCATCGACGATGCGGTAGCGCGGGTGCACCATCTCGGCGCCGAAGAAGCCCGGGCGCACCTCGCCGTAGGCGCGCACCAGCCTGCCTTGTTCGGCGGCGCGCTGAAAAGCCTTCAGCTGGCTGCCGTAGAAATTGAGAAAGCGCAGCACCAGCCCCTCGGCGTGGACCACGAGCTGGCGCCTCGGGCGGTAGGCGACATCGGCGCGCTCGACGCGCGCCTCGACCAGCACCGGCTCGCCCGCGGGCGCGGACTCGGGGGCGCACAGGCGCGTCTCGTCCTCGTAGCGCAGGGGCATATGCACCGCGAGGTCCTCGCGCGTGCGAATGCCGAGGCGGGCGAGCTTTTTTGCCAGCGCGGGCGGCGGCGCGCGCTTCAACCGGCGTACAGGATGCAGTCGATCTCGACCAGCGCGCCGCGCGGCAGGCTGGCGACCCCGATCGCCGCGCGCGACGGATAGGGCTCACCGACGTACTGCGCCATGATCTCGTTCACCCTGGCGAAGTGGCCGAGATCGGTGAGGAAGACGGTCATGCGCACCGCGCGGTCGAGGCCCAGGCCGGCGGCCGCGGCGATCGCCGCCAGATTCCTGAACACGCGGTGGATCTGGGCCTCGATCCCCTCGGCGAGCTGCATCGTCGCCGGGTCGAAGCCGATCTGCCCCGAGATGTAGACGGTGTCGCCCGCGCGCACCGCCTGCGAATAGGTGCCGATCGCGGCCGGCGCATCTTTGCTGTGGACGGGGATTTTCACGTCTAGAATCTTAGCCGAAATGCCCGGTCCGACCCTCGAGAGCCTGGAGAAGCTGATCGGCACGCCGCGCGATGGCAGCCTGTTGAGGTACTCCCTTGGGATGGAATATTCGAAGTTGAACCAGTGGGGGAAAGCGATTGAACACTTGAGGAATTCTCTTGCTGCCGACCCAGGCTACTCCGCAGCCTGGCGCGCGCTCGGCAAGGCGCTCGAAGCCGACGGCCGCATGGCCGAAGCGCTCGAGGCCTACCGCAGCGGCATCGCCGCCGCCGAGAAGAAGGGCGACAAGCAGGCCGGAAAGGAGATGGCCGTGTTCGCGCGCCGCATCGAAAAGAGACTGGTCGCGTGAAAGAGCGCCGTGAAGCCGAAGCGCTCAACGTCTTCGGCGAGCCGCTCGCGCCCTGCGGCCTCGACCCGCTCACCGGCTTCTACCGCGACGGCTGCTGCAACACCGGCTACGACGATGTAGGGATCCATGTGGTCTGCGTCCGGGTGACGCGCGAATTCCTCGCCTTCTCGAAAAAGCACGGCAACGATCT
>JACOVA010000105.1 GCA_016177575.1 Betaproteobacteria bacterium | reverse complement strand
GCGCCTCGGTGTGGTCGATCACCACCGCGCCGCCCGAGGGCAGGTTGACGTGCCGGCCGTAGGCGCTCTCGATCTGGTGCTCGATCTGGAAGCGCGAAAACAGCGGCACGTCGTCGCGGTATAGCTTCACCTTGGCGACGTTGGCCGGCTTCACGGTCTGCTTGAAGGCGCGCGCCTGCTCGTAGATCTCGTCGGTGTCGATCAGGATCTCGCCGATGTCGGCGTGGAAATAGTCGCGGATCGCGCGGATCACCAGGCTCGATTCGAGGTAGATCAGGAACGGCTTCTGCGCCTGGTCCTTGGCCGCGCCGTCGATCGCCTGCCACAGCTGCAGCAGGTAGTTGAGGTCCCACTGCAGCTCCTCGGCCGAGCGCCCGATCGCCGCGGTCCGTGCTATGACGCTCATCCCCTCCGGCACCTGCAGCTGGTCGATCGTATCGCGCAGCTCGTTGCGGTCCTCGCCTTCGACCCGGCGTGAAACGCCGCCGCCGCGCGGGTTGTTCGGCATCAGCACCAGGTAGCGTCCGGCGAGGCTGATGAACGTGGTAAGGGCCGCACCCTTGGTGCCGCGCTCGTCCTTTTCGATCTGGACGATGAGGTCCTGGCCTTCGCTGAGCGCGTCCTGGATGCGGGCGCGGCCGACGTCGACGTCGGGACGGAAGTAGCTGCGCGCCACCTCCTTGAAGGGCAGGAACCCGTGCCGCTCCTCGCCGTAATCGACGAACGCGGCCTCGAGGCTGGGCTCGACGCGGGTGATGATCCCCTTGTAGATGTTGCTCTTGCGCTGTTCCCTAGATGCCGACTCGATGTCCAGGTCGACGAGCTTCTGGCCCTCGACGATGGCGACGCGCAGCTCTTCCTGCTGCGTCGCGTTGAAAAGCATTCGTTTCACTTCGTGTTCTCCTGCGCGCGCAGGAGACCCGTTGCCCGGTCGCCGAGTGTTCTCCGCTAAGGAAAAGACTTGTCAAAGGACCACGCTGTCTGCGCGCGTTTGCGCTGCGATCGCTGCTTACGGTGAGCGAGGTTAACCACTGGTTCGGGCCCGGCGCTCGGCCGGACAGAAGGCGTGTTGCAGGTTCCGGCGCGCGGCTCTTGCCTGACGCGTCTTGCGGTCCCTGTGCCTCGCAACTCGAGGCCAGTCCGAGGATAATAATAAAAATGAATGACTTAAGCTAGCCTCAGGCGACCTGGCTTGAAGTGGGCGAGGAAAGCGAGGCGCAGCGCATCGACAATTTCCTGCTGCGCCGGCTCAAGGGCGTGCCCAAGAGCCACGTCTATCGGGTCCTGCGCAGCGGCGAGGTCCGGGTCAACAGCGGGCGGGTGAAGCCCGCATACCGCCTCAAGGCAGGGGACCGGGTGCGGGTTCCGCCGGTAAGGGTTGCGAAGCAGCCCGCATCCAGGGTTTTGCCTTCAGTGGCCTTTCCCGTTGTCTTCGAGGACGAGGCAATTCTCGTCATAGATAAACCCTCGGGCACAGCGGTGCACGGCGGCAGCGGAATCAGCCATGGCGTCATCGAGTCGCTGCGCGCCGCGCGCCCGGGGACGAAGCTGCTCGAGCTCGCGCACCGGCTCGACCGGGATACCTCGGGCCTGCTGGTGATCGCGAAGAAGCGCAGCGCGCTGATCGAGCTGCACCGCATGCTGCGCGAAGGCGAGGTGGAGAAGTACTACCTTGCGGTCGTCAAAGGCCGATGGCAAGGTGGCAGGCGCGACCTCAAGGATTCTCTGCACAAGTATGTGAGCGCAAGAGGCGAGCGGCGCGTGAGCGTGCACGGTCAAGGTCGGACTGCAGTCACCAAGGTAAGGCCTCTGCAAGTCGGTGCCGAATTCAGCTTGCTCGAGCTGCGCCTCATGACCGGCAGGACGCACCAGATCCGCGTGCATCTCGCCCACGCGGGGCATCCGCTCCTGGGCGACGACAAGTACGGCGACTTCGAGCTCAATCGCGCGCTCGCGCGCCA
This sequence comes from Betaproteobacteria bacterium, assembly GCA_016177575.1. Classification (GTDB taxonomy): domain Bacteria; phylum Pseudomonadota; class Gammaproteobacteria; order Burkholderiales; family SG8-39; genus RBG-16-66-20. The sequence goes on along the minus strand of JACOVA010000105.1, from coordinate 14,009 downwards.
GGGCGTGAAGCGGCTGCTGCTGCACGCCAGGCGGCTCGCGTTCACGCATCCGGTCAACGGCAAGGCAATGCGATTCGAGGCGCCTTGTCCCGTCGACATGCGCCGATTCACCGAGGCGAATTTTGCGCTATCCCCTGATCGTCTTTGACTGGGATGGCACGCTGATGGACTCGGCGGCGGCGATCACCGTCTCGATCCAGGAGGCGGCGCGCGACCTGGGCCTGCCGGTTCCCGCACGCGAAGCCGCGAGCCACGTGATCGGCCTCGGCCTGCACGATTCTCTGCAGAGCGCGGTGCCGAGCCTGCCGCCGGCGCGCTACGCCGAGTTCGTGACCGCCTACCGCCTCCATTTCCGTGCCCGCGAGGACTCGATGGATCTGTTTCCGGGCGTGCGCGAGCTGCTCGAGCGGCTGCGCGCAGGCGGCTGGCGACTCGCGGTGGCGACCGGCAAGAGCCGCCGTGGGCTCGACCGCGCGCTCGAGGCGACCGGGCTCGGGCCCTATTTCGCCGCCTCGCGCTGCGCCGATGAAACAAATCCGAAGCCGCACCCGGCGATGCTGCTCGAGTTGATGGAGGAGATCGAGGTGCTCCGCGAGCAGGTGCTCATGATCGGCGACACCTCGCACGACCTCGAGATGGCGCGTAGCGCAGGCGTGGACGCGGTCGCGGTGGCCTACGGCGCGCACCCGGGCGAGGCGCTGCGCGCCCTGGCGCCGCGCGCGGTGGTAGCGAGCGTCGGCGAGCTGCAGGCATGGATCGCGGCGAACTCCTGATCTGCGCCTCCGGCGCGCTCGTCGACTCCGGCAGGGCGGTGCGCTTCGAGGTGGAGTACTTCGGCGAGCGCGCGCCGGCCTTCGTCGTGCGCTGCGCGGGGCGCGTGCACGGCTACCTCAACCGCTGCGGCCACATGCCGATGGAGCTCGACTGGCGCGAGGGCGAAGTCTTCGACCTCAACGGACGCGATTTGATATGCTCGACGCACGGCGCGACCTACTCCGCGGCGAGCGGAAAATGCCTGGGCGGGCCCTGTGGCGGCACGCCGCTCGTCGCGCTGCAGGTCGAGGAGCGGGACGGCAAGGTCTACTTCAAGGGAATCGACGATGGCTGACAACGACGGGCAATGGGAACGCGGGCTGATCGAGAAGCTCGCCGGCGCCGCACTCAAGGAGCAGCGGCGCGCGCGGCTGTGGGGCATCTTCTGGAAGCTGCTCACTTTCGCCTACCTCACGGTGATCATCCTGCTCGCGATCGACTGGAAGGAGGGGCCGGACGCGCGCTCCGGCCGCCACACCGCGCTGGTCGACATCAAGGGCATCATCGCGCCGGGCACCGACTCGAGCGCGGAAAAGGTGACGCTCGCGCTGCAATCGGCGTTCAAGGACAAGAACACGCAGGGCGTGGTGCTGCGGGTCAACTCGCCCGGCGGCAGCCCGGTGCAGGCGCAGAACATCTTCGACGAGGTGCGCCGCCTGCGGCTCAAGTACCCCAAGACGCCGCTTTACGCGGTGGTCGAGGACCTGTGCGCCTCGGGCGGCTACTACGTCGCGGTGGCGGCCGACCGCATCTACGTCGCCAAAGGCAGCATCGTCGGCTCGATCGGCGTGCGCATGGACAGCTTCGGCGTGGTCGGCCTGATGGAGAAGCTCGGCGTCGAGCGCCGGCTGCTCACCGCCGGCAAGAACAAGGCGCTGCTCGACCCGTTCCTGCCGCTCGAGGAATCGCACCGGCAGATCGCCATCGACCTGATCGGCGAGATCCACCAGCAGTTCATTGCCGCGGTGCGCGAGGGGCGCGGCAAGCGCCTGAAGGAGACCCCGGACATGTTCTCGGGTCTGATCTGGAGCGGCACCAAGAGCGTCGAGCTGGGCCTCGCCGACGCCATCGGCACGCTCGACTCGGTGGCGCGCGACGTCATCAAGGCCGAGGACGTGGTCGACTACACGCAGAAGGAGAACCTGGCCGAGAAGTTCGCGCGCCGCTTCGGCGCCGGCGTCGCCAGCGCGCTGCTCGAATTCGTCGCGCGCACCGGGCTCGCCATTCACTAAGCTCTGCGACTCCGCCGTCCCCGCGCAAGCGGGGACCCAGGTTCATGCGGCCCCTGGTCGCGCCGGATTCGGACGAGGAGCGCGAAGCAGTGGTCGCCGCGTTTCGCGTCAACGGGATCGGCTATCGCGAGACCCCGCCGAGCCTGTTCAGCCGGGCAAAGCTGTGGGTCGACGAAGCGGACTACGAGCAGGCGCGCCAGATCAGGTATTCGATAGACGCGGGGTTTGCCGAACGGGCCAGAGCGCAATGGGAAAAGGAATGGCGGGAGCGCTACGGCGGCTCCTACGCGCGCTGGCTCCTCGAAAGAGTCCGCTCGCCCGACATCCTGCTCAAGATCGTCCTGCTGATCGCCGCGCTCGCCCTCTTCGCCGGCTACCCGATCTATATCGTGCTCAACCAGTGAGTCAGCTGGAATAGAGCACGAATACCGTGGGCCGCCTGCCTACGACGTGACGCGTCGCGCGCCATTGGCTCACGGTCCTTGTTTTCACATCTTCGGTTTCCAATGTCAAATCGCTGGCGAGACAGAGCAGCGTTTCTGCCCGGCACGATGCGAGTACGGCCTTGAGCAGAACGTCGTTGCGGTAAGGCGTCTCAATGAAGATCTGCGTCTCGCGCTCCTTGCGCGAGCGTGCCTCGAGCTCCTTGATTCTCTTCTTGCGCGCTTCGGCTTCGCGCGGCAGGTAGCCGCAGAAGGCGAAGCGCTGGCCCTCCAGCCCGGAAGCCATGAGCGCGAGCATGATCGAGGAGGGGCCGATGAGCGGCACGACGCGGATGCCTTCGCGGTGCGCGGCCTCGACCAGCGCGGCGCCCGGGTCGGCGATCGCCGGGCAGCCGGCTTCGGAAAGCAGGCCAAGAGAGGTTTCACCTTGCAAGATTTTCAGATGGGGAGCGATGTCATCCCCGAGGACGAGAATTCTCAATTCCTGAATAGGGCAAGGCATGCCGACGTCATTCAGAAACGCCCGCGCGCTCTTTGCGTTCTCGACCGCAAAGCATCTCAAAGTTCTTACGATATGCAGCGCCGAGGCGGGCAGCGCATCGGCGGCGCTGCCGCCCACCGGCGAGGCAATGGCGTAGAGGATTGCCGGCATCAGCCCAGCACGGGCATGCCGGCCTCGGCGAGCAGCTCGGTGAGGGCGATGAGCGGCAGACCGACGAGGGAGGTCGGGTCTTCGGTGTCGATGCGCGCGATCAGCGTAATGCCGAGCCCTTCCGCCTTCGCGCTGCCGGCGCAGTCATAGGGTTTCTCTTTTCTCAAATATTCTTCGATCGTCTCGGAAGTGAGCGTACGGAAAGTCACGTTGCAGCTCACAAGTCTTGTCTTGAGGATACTGGCCCTTGCATCGAAGACGGCCACGGCCGTGTCAAAGGTCGCGACCTTGCCGCTCATTGCCGTGAGCTGGCGAACGGCGTTCTCGTGCGTGCCCGGCTTCTCGAGCCGCGCGCCGTCGCAGGAGGCGACCTGGTCCGAGCCGATGATGAGCGCGCCCGGGAAGCGCCGCGCGGCGGCGCGTGCTTTCGCCTCCGCCAGGCGCAACGCGGTGCGTCCGGGTGCTTCCCCGGGAAGCGACGCCTCGTCGGTCTTCGGGTCGGCGCACTCGAAGGGCAAGCCGAGGCGCTCCAGCAGCGCCCGGCGGTATCTCGACGTCGAGGCTAGAACGAGTGGCCGCAGCGAAGGCATGGCTTTGTTTTGACAGAGATTTTTCCAGATGATACCATCCGCCCCCGTATGTCGCGCCAGCCGGTCATCGACGGCCTTGAATTCGCGAGGACCGGCTCGAAGCTGCAGGGGGTCTGGCCGGTCGCGGATTTCCCGCGGCTGCGGGACGCGCTGCACGCCGATGCCGGATCGCTCCGGTACGAAATCGAGGGCGTGCCGGAAGAGCAGGGGCGCCCGACGTTGCGGCTGCGGGTCGACGGAGCGCTGCAGCTCGTCTGCCAGCGCTGCCTCGGGGCGCTCGAGCTCCCGCTGCGCATCGATGTGTCGCTGCAGCTTGCGGCGACGCAGGCCGAGATCGACGCCGAGCCGCTCGCGGCCGAGGGGCCCGAGCGCATCGTCGCGGGGAGGGAAATGCCGGTGCACGATCTGATCGAAGACGAGCTGCTGCTCGCGATCCCGATCGCGCCGCGGCACGAGCGCTGCGGCGGGCGCGAGGCAGTTGCGGCGCGCGCGACGAATTCGCCGTTTGCGGGGCTGCGCGGGCTGATCGGCAGCACCAAGCACTGACATTTTCTTTACGAGGAGCAGAACATGGCTGTCCAGCAGAACAAGAAATCGCCGTCCAAGCGCGGCATGCATCGCTCGCACGACTTCCTTGCCGCGCCGACGCTCGCGGTCGAGCCGACCACGGGCGAGGCGCACCTGCGCCACCACATCAGCCCGAGCGGCTACTACCGCGGGAAGAAAGTCGCCAAGGGCAAAGGCGACTGAACATCACCGTCGCCGTCGATTGCATGGGGGGCGACCACGGCCCCCATGTCACCGTCCCGGCCGCGCTCGAATTCCAGCGCCACGAGCCGGAGGTGGATCTGGTTCTGATCGGTCTGCAGGACGCGATCCAGGCGGAGCTCGCGGCGCACGGCGCGGCCGCGGGCACGCGCTTGCGGGTGCACCACGCCGCCGAGGTGGTGGCGATGGACGAGCCGCCGGTGCAGGCGATGCGCTACAAGAAGGATTCGTCGATGCGCGTCGCCGTCAACCTGGTGAAGAGCGGCGAGGCGAGCGCCTGCGTCAGCGCCGGCAACACCGGAGCGCTGATGGCGATTTCGCGCTTCGTGCTCAAGACCCTGCCCGCCATCGACCGGCCGGCGATCGCCAGCGGCGTGCCCAACTCCGCCGGCGGCTACACCTACATCCTGGATCTCGGCGCCAACGTGGACTGCACGCCGGAGCAGCTGATGCAGTTCGGCGTCATGGGGGCGATGCTGGTCGCGGCGGTCGAGCACAAGGAGCGCCCGAGCGTCGGGCTGCTCAACATCGGCGTGGAAGACATCAAGGGCAACGACACCGTCAAGCAGGCCGCCGAGCTGCTGCGCGCGAGCGGTCTCAATTTCCACGGCAACGTCGAGGCCGACGACATCTACAAGGGGACCGTGGACGTGGTGGTGTGCGACGGCTTCGTCGGCAATTCGGTTCTCAAAGCTTCCGAGGGCGTCGCCAAGATGCTGTTTCTCTTTCTCAAGGGGGAATTCACGAAGAATCCCTGGCGCATGCTCGTGGCCTGGCTGGCGACACCGGTGTTCAGCGCGCTGCGCGCGCGCATGGACCCGGGCAACTACAACGGCGCCAGCCTGCTCGGGCTGAAGGGCGTCGTCATCAAGAGCCACGGCTCGGCCGACCGCTTCGCCTTCGGCCAGGCGCTGCGGCGCGCGGTCGACGAGGTCCGCAACGACGTGGTGCGCCGGATCACCGAGCGCATGGCGCGGGTGCACGCTTGACCTTTGCGCGCATCGCCGGCACCGGCAGCTACCTGCCGCCGCGCGTCGTCACCAACGACGAGCTCGCCGCGCGCCTCGACACCAGCGACGCCTGGATCCGCGGGCGCACCGGCATCCGGCAGCGCCACATCGCCGAGGACTCGCAGGCCTCGAGCGACCTGGCGCTGGAAGCCAGCCGCCGCGCGCTCGAGGCCGCCGGCCTCGGGGCCGCCGATCTCGATCTGATCGTGGTGGCGACTTCGACCCCCGATTTCGTCTTTCCCAGCACCGCGTGCCTGCTGCAGGCCAAGCTCGGCGTCAGAGACTGCCCGGCCTTCGACCTGCAGGCGGTCTGCAGCGGCTTCGTCTACGCACTGGCGACGGCGGACAGCTTCATTCGAAACCGAATCGCGAAAAATGCCCTGGTCGTGGGTGCGGAGGTCTATTCGCGCATCCTCGACTGGAACGACCGCGCCACCTGCGTGCTGTTCGGCGACGGCGCGGGCGCCGTGGTGCTCGCGGCCGCGGAGCATCCCGGGGTGCATGCCTCGGTGCTGCACGCCGACGGCAGCCAGGCCGGCATCCTTTCGGTGCCCGGCAACGTCTGCGGCGGCCGCATCGTCGGCTCGCCGTTCCTGCAGATGCAGGGCGGCCAGGTATTCAAGCTCGCGGTCAAGGTGCTCGACGAAGTGGCGCGCGAGACGCTGGCGGCGGCCGCGATGCGGGTGGAAGACGTCGACTGGCTGATACCGCACCAGGCGAATCTGAGGATCCTCGAGGCGACCGCGAAGAGGCTCGGGGTCGCGCGCGAGCGCCTGGTGGTCACGGTGGATCATCACGCCAACACCTCGGCGGCCTCGGTGCCGCTCGCGCTGGACGAATTCGTGCGCGCGGGCCGGATCAAGCCCGGCCACAGGGTCATGCTGCAGGGGGTCGGCGGCGGCTTCACCTGGGGCGCCTCGCTGGTGACGATGTGAAGAGGCGCTAGATGAAGCTGGCGATGGTATTTCCGGGGCAGGGCTCGCAGTCGGTCGGCATGCTTAAGGGTTACTCCGGGTTGCCGGGAATTCAGGAGCTGCGGGATGAAGTCGAAAGCATTCTCGGCGAACCATTTCTCACACTGCTCGACGAAGGTCCGCCCGAGCAGCTGAGCCTGACGGTGAACACGCAGCCGGCGATGGTTGCGGCCGGCATCGCCGCCTATCGCGCCTGGCGCGGCCTCGGCGGCACCGAGCCCACCATGGTCGCCGGGCACAGCCTGGGCGAGTACTCGGCGCTGGTGGCTGCGGGCGCCCTGTCTTTCAAGGATGCGCTGCCGCTTGTGCGCTTCCGCGCGCAAACCATGCAGGAGGCCGTGCCTGAAGGGACGGGCGCAATGGCGGCGATCCTTGGGCTGGACGAGAAGGATGCGATCGCTGCCTGCGCCGAGGCGGCGCAGGCGGAAGTGGTGCAGGCGGTGAACTTCAACGCGCCCGGGCAGGTGGTGATCGCGGGGCACAAGGCGGCGGTGGCGCGGGCGATCGAGGCTTGCAAGGCGCGTGGCGCGAAGCGCGCCATGCCGCTGCCGGTGAGCGCGCCGTTTCACAGCACGCTATTGAGGCCGGCGGGAGAGAAGTTGCGGGTTTGCCTTGAGAGGGTTGTTTTTTCCGCTCCAGAATTCCCCGTCGTGAATAACGTCGACGTCAGCATCGAGAAAGACCCAGGCAGGATAAAAGATGCCCTCGTGAGGCAGGCGGCTGCACCGGTTCGTTGGCTGGAGACGGTCAGGCGCATGGCGGACGAAGGCGTCACGCACGTGGTCGAATGCGGGCCCGGCAAGGTGCTGGCGGCGCTCGTCAAGCGCATCGATGCGCGGCTACAGGGCTTCGCCGCCGCCGATCGCGCCTCGCTCGAGCAGGCGCTCGCCACGATCAAGGGAGGCTGAGCATGCTGGAAGGCAGAGTGGCTCTGGTGACCGGCGCCTCGCGCGGCATCGGCCGCGCGATCGCCGCCGAGCTGGCGAAGCAGGGTGCCAGGGTGGTCGGCACTGCGACCACCGAGGATGGCGCGAACAACCTGTCGCAGAGCGGGATGGCCGGCAGGGTCCTCAACGTGCGCGATGCGGCACAGTGCGATGCCCTCGTGGAATCGGTGCAAAGGGAGCTCGGCGACATCGCGATCCTGGTCAACAACGCGGCGGTCGTGCGCGACAACCTGGCGCTGCGCATGAAGGACGCCGACTGGGACGAGGTGGTGGAGACCAACCTGAAGGCGGTGTTCCGCCTATCGCGCGCGGTGATGCGCGGCATGATGAAGGCGCGCTGGGGCCGGATCATCAGCATCACCTCGGTGGTCGGCGCCACCGGCAACCCGGGGCAGGCGAACTACGCCGCGGCCAAAGCCGGCGTGGTCGGCATGACGAAGTCGCTGGCGCGCGAGCTCGGCAGCCGCGGCATCACGGTGAACTGCGTCGCGCCCGGCTTCATCGACACTGACATGACGCGCGCTCTGCCCGAGGCGCAGAGAAACGCGCTGCTGGCGCAGATCCCGCTCGGCCGGCTCGGCCGGCCCGAGGACGTGGCGAGCGCCGTCGCCTACCTCGCGTCGCCCGCCGCCGCCTACGTGACCGGCACGATTTTGCACGTGAACGGCGGCATGTACATGTCTTGATTCCGGTAAAATACGCACCCGCAAGGGAAGGAGAGCTTGATGGAAAACATCGAACAACGAGTCAAGAAGATCATCGCCGAGCAGCTCGGCGTCAACGAGACGGAGATCAAGAACGAATCTTCGTTCGTCGACGACCTGGGCGCGGATTCGCTCGACACCGTCGAGCTGGTGATGGCGCTGGAAGAGGAATTCGAGACCGAGATTCCCGACGAGGACGCCGAGAAGATCACCACCGTCCAGCAAGCCATCGACTACGTCAAGTCGCACGCCAAGTCCTGAACACCCCGGAAAGTGCAACGCCGCAGAGTCGCCGTCACCGGGCTCGGCATCATCAGCCCGGTGGGCAACACCGTTCCGGAAGCCTGGAGTAGCGTTCTCGCCGGAAAGTCCGGCATCGCCCGCGTCACCCGCTTCGACCCCTCGCGCCTCGCCTGCCAGATCGCCGGCGAGGTGAAGGGATTCGATGTCCTGCAGTACCTGTCGGCGAAGGAGGCGCGCAGGATGGACCGCTTCATCCATTTCGGCATGGCCGCCGGCCTGCAGGCCTGGCGCGACTCGGGCAACCAGGTGAGGCCCGAAAATGCGGAGCGCGTAGGGATCAACTTCGGCTCCGGCATCGGCGGCCTGCCGCTCATCGAGGAGATGCACGAGGAGCTGAAAAAGAGCGGCCCGCGGCGCATCTCGCCGTTCTTCATCCCCGGCACCATCATCAACATGATCGCCGGCAACCTGTCGATCCTGCTGGGCGCCAAGGGCCCCAATCTCGCCATGGTCACGGCGTGCACCACTTCGACGCATTGCATCGGCGAGGCGGCGAAGTCGATCCGCTACGGCGAGGCCGAGGTCATGATCGCGGGGGGCGCCGAGGCGACGGTGACCGAGCTGGCGATGGGCGGCTTTGCCTCGGCGCGCGCGCTCTCCACCCGCAACGACGATCCGGAGGGCGCGAGCCGCCCCTGGGACCGGGACCGCGACGGCTTCGTGCTGGGCGAGGGCGCGGGCGCGGTAGTGCTCGAGGAGCTCGAGCATGCGCGCGAGCGGGGCGCCCGCATCTACTGCGAGGTCACCGGCTACGGCGTCTCGGCCGACGCCTTCCACATGACTGCGCCCGCGGAGGACGGCGAGGGTGCCTTCCGCTGCATGCGCAACGCGCTGCGCGATGCCGGCGGGGGCGAGGACAGCGTGGACTACATCAATGCGCACGGCACTTCCACCCCGCTCGGCGACATCGCCGAGACCATCGCGGTGAAGCGGCTGCTCGGCGAGCGCGCGGCAAAGGTCGCGGTCAATTCGACCAAGTCGATGACCGGGCATCTGCTCGGGGCGGCAGGCGGCGTCGAAGCCGTTTTCACGGTGCTCGCGCTGCGCGACCAGATCTCGCCGCCGACCATCAATCTGCAGAATCCCGATCCGAAATGCGATCTGGATTACGTCCCGAACGCGGCGCGCAGGATGACGATCCGGACGGCGCTGTCCAACTCGTTCGGCTTCGGCGGCACCAACGGCACGCTGGTCTTCAACCGGACCTGAGCGGCGGGGATTTGAGCCTCGCGCGGCCCCTCCGGCTCGAGCTTTCGCCCAGCGGCGGATATGCAGCGGCCGTCGTCGCGCTGCACGCGACGGCGTCGGCCTGCCTGCTCGCGGCGCTGCCCTGGCTGCCGGGCATGGCGCTTGCCGCGCTCGTGCTCGCCCTGGGGATGGCCGCGGCCTGGGACCGCGCACTGCTGCGGGGGGCGCGCGCGCCGCGGGCGATCGAGATCGGACCGGGCAGTCAGGCGAGCCTGGTGCTCGCCGATGGCGCCACCGCGCCGGCCCTGCCGGTGCGGGGAATCGGGGTGAGCCGCCACTGGGTGGCGCTCAGGATCGGCTTGCCGGCCCGGCGCGCCCTGCTGGTAACGGGCGGCATGCTCGCGCCCGAGCCGTTCCGCCTGCTGCGCCTCTGGGCGCTATGGCAAAGGGTTCCCGGCGTGGCGCCGGGGCAACTTCCGGCTTGATCTGGGCCAATCCGTGCGCCGAACTATTTGCAAACGCCACTGTCTGTGGCACATAGGCAAGGCGGGCAGGGGGCCCGGCGGCCGTGACTGAGCGCGAAATTGACCGGCAACTGGTCGAGCGCGCGCAACGCGGCGATAAGCGGGCTTTCGAGTTGCTGGTGGAGAAGTATCAGCGCAAGCTCGCCCGGCTGCTGGCGCGCCTGATCCGGGATCCGGGTGAGGTGGAGGACGTGACCCAGGAGGCGTTCGTAAAGGCTTACCGGGCGCTGCCCTCCTTTCGCGGCGACAGCGCTTTTTATACTTGGCTGTACCGCATCGGCATCAACACCGCCAAGAACTACCTGGTGGCGATGGGCAGGCGGGCGCCGACCTCGACCGAAGTGGGGGCCGAGGAGGCGGAAGGATACGAAGGGGGCGAGCAGTTGAGAGACATCAACACGCCGGAGAGCGTGGTGCTGTCGAAGGAGATTGCGGCAACCGTGAATTCGGCAATCGACGCGCTTCCGGAGGAGCTGCGCAGCGCGATCCAGCTGCGCGAGCTCGAGGGCATGAGCTACGAGGAGATCGCGAAGATGATGGATTGCCCGATCGGCACGGTGCGCTCCCGGATCTTCCGCGCGCGCGAAGCGATCGCGGAACGGTTGCGACCGCTGCTCGATGCCGCGAAGGACAAGAGGTGGTAGTGCCATGAAATCGAGGATCTCCGCATTGATGGACGGCGAGCTCGAGCGCCACGAAACCCGCGGGCCGCTCGAGGCGCTCGGAACCGAGGGCGAGGCGCGCCAGACCTGGCGCACCTATCACCTGATCAGCGACGCCATGCGCGACACTCGATTGCTGTCGGCGGGTTTCTCCGCCCGGGTGTGCGCGAAGCTCGCCGAGGAGCCGACCGTGATCGCGCCCGCGCGCTTCGCCCGCAGCCAGTCGCGGGTGCTGTGGCGGACCCTGCCGGCGGCGGCGAGCGTCGCCGCAGTCGCGCTGGTGGGCTGGCTCGCTTTTGCACCGCAGGATGGCTCGGGGCCGGCGCCGCAGGCTCCGGTAGCGCAGGTGCGGCCGCAGGCCGCGGTCGCGCAGGCGCAGGCGGCGCCGGCTGGCGCCGCGCCGGCAGCGCTGGTGCAGCCGCCCGATGAGGCGAACGACTATCTGCTTGCCCACCAGGGCTATTCGCCGCGCAATTCCCTGCAGGGCGTGGCGCCGTACGTTCGCATGGTGTCGGGAGAGCGGTGAAACGGGCGCTCGGCATCGTGGCGCTGGTCTGGGCGGGCGTGGCCCAGGCGCAGATCTCCCCGGACGCCAGGGCGCTGCTGCAACGCATCTACGAGGCGACCGAGAAGCTCTCCTATACCGGCACATTCGTCTACCAGCAGGGCGATCGCACCGAGACATCGCGCATCACGCGCATGGCGGGTCCGCGCGGCAGCATCGAACGCGTCGAGGTGCTCGACGGCGTGCCGCGCGAGATCGTGCGCACGCGCGATACCGTGCGCTGCTACCTCCCCGAGAGCCGCACCGTGAAGGTCGAGCCCAGGACCGACCAGCGTGCTTTCCCGGGAATGCTGCCCGAGGGGGTGAGCGAGCTGGCGCGCAATTACGCCATCGCGCGCGGCAAGCCCAAGCGCATCGCCGGCTTCGACAGCGAGTCCGTGACGCTCACCCCGAGGGACGACCTGCGCTACGGCTACAGGCTGTGGGCCGACGTCGTGAGCAGCATGCTGCTGAAGGCGCAGACGTTCGGCCGCAAGGGCGAAACGATCGAGCAGTTCACTTTCACCCAGCTCGCGATCGGCAACGTGCCCAGCGAGCGCATCAGGACCAGGCACCTGGCGCGGAACTGGCGCATCGAGGACGCGGCGGTGACGCCGGCAAACCTGGCGCAATCGGGCTGGACGGTCGCTGCCGACCTGCCGGGATTCCGCAAGGTGATCGAGGTGCGGCGCAACCTGGGCGAGTCGCGGCCGGTGGGGCAGATGGTGTATTCCGACGGCCTGGCGGCAGTGTCGGTGTTCATCGAGCCTGCCGCCGGGCGGCACGAGGCGGTGCGCCCGGGGCTGTCGAGCCTGGGCGCCTTCCACATCTACACCCGCGAGATAGCGGATCATATCGTGACCGTGGTCGGCGAAGCGCCCGCCGCGAGCGTGCAGCGCATCGCCAACACGGTCAAATTCAGGCGACCGCAGTAGCAGGGAGAGGCAGACCATGAACTGGCTAAGGACCCAATTCGCCCTAGTGGCGCTCGTTTTCGCCGCAATTGCGTTCGCTCAGGGGCGCGAGCTGCCGGATTTCGTCCAGCTGGTCGAGCAGCAGGGCGCCGCCGTAGTCAACATCAGCACCACGCAGGCGCTGCGGCGCTCCTCCTCCCTGCCGCAGATTCCGAACATCGAGGACGAGGAAGTGCTGGAATTCTTCCGCCGCTTCATTCCGCGGCAGCAGCCCGGGCCGCAGCGCGGCCCGCGTCCCGAAAGCCGCTCGCTCGGCTCCGGATTCATCATCAGCGGCGACGGCTACATCCTGACCAACGCGCACGTCATCGAAGGCGCCGACGAGATCAACGTCAAGCTCACCGACAAGCGCGAATACAAGGCCAAGGTGATCGGCGCCGACAAGCGCACCGACGTGGCGCTGATCAAGATCGAGCCGGGCGGCTCGCTGCCGTCGGTGAAGTTCGGTGATCCGGGCCGGCTGCGGGTCGGCGAATGGGTGGTCGCGATCGGTTCGCCGTTCGGCTTCGAGAACACCGTCACCGCGGGGATCGTCTCCGCCAAGGGGCGCTCGCTGCCGCAGGAGAACTTCGTGCCCTTCATCCAGACCGACGTGGCGATCAACCCCGGCAACTCCGGCGGACCGCTGTTCAACATGCGCGGCGAGGTGGTGGGGGTGAACTCGCAGATCTACAGCCGCACCGGCGGCTTCATGGGGCTGTCGTTCGCGATCCCGATCGATGTCGCGCTCGACATCCAGAAGCAGCTGCGCGACAAGGGCCGCGTCTCGCGCGGCCGCATCGGCGTGGTGATCCAGGAGGTCAACAAGGACCTCGCCACCTCCTTCGGCATGGACCGTCCGCGCGGCGCGCTGGTCAACTCGGTCGAGAAAGGCAGCCCGGCGGACAAGGCGGGCGTCGAGGCGACGGACATCATCACCAAGTTCGACGGCAAGGTGGTCGACGCCTCGAGCGACCTGCCGCGCATCGTCGGCGCGACGCGCCCGGGCTCGAAAGTCGAGCTCGAGGTCTGGCGCAAGGGCGCGCCGCGCGCCCTGACCGTCACCGTCGGCGAGCTGCAGGAGGAGCGCATGGCCGCGCGCGAAGCGCCGCGCAGCTCCAGGCCCGCCGAGCTGGCGGCGAACCGCCTCGGCATCGTGGTCGGCGAGCTCAGCGCCAAGCAGAAGGAGGAGCTCAAGCTCGGGCACGGCCTGGTGGTCATGGAGGTCAAGGCCGAAGCGCGCGCCGACGTGCGCCGCGGCGACGTGCTGCTCACGCTGGTGCACAAGGGCAAGCACACCGAGCTGAAATCGGTGGAGCAGCTCAACCGCGTGCTCTCCGGCCTGGACAAGAACGCGGTGATCACGCTGCAGGTGCGCCGCGGCGAGAACACCGCGTTCGTGACCGTGAACGGCCTGACCGACAAGGGCTAAGCTAAAATAGCGGTTTCACGGGCAGAGGGTGCCTCCGGGCAGGAGGCGCCCTCTTTGTTTATGCCGCAGAGCCGTATCCGCAATTTCTCGATCATCGCGCACATCGACCACGGCAAGTCGACGCTGGCGGATCGCTTCATCCAGCTCTGCGGCGGGCTGCCGGAGCGCGAGATGGCGGCGCAGGTGCTCGACTCGATGGAGCTGGAGCGCGAGCGCGGCATCTCCATCACGGCGCAGACCGCGGCGCGCGAGTACCGCTCGCGCGACGGC
>JACOVA010000108.1 GCA_016177575.1 Betaproteobacteria bacterium | reverse complement strand
TGCCGAAGGCGGACGGGACCAGGGAGGCGGCGACCAGCAGGCTGGCGCTCGCAAGTATCGCGCGCGCGGCGCGCGCTTCACCGACGACGACCGGCAGCATCGGCACGCCGGCGCGCGCGTAGTCCTCGCGGCAGGCGATCGCGAGGCTCCAGAAGTGCGGCGGGGTCCAGAGGAACAGGACCGCCGCCAGGGCGAGCGCCGCGGGGCCCGGCGCGGGCGAAACGAGCGCGGCGCCGGCGAGCACGGCGAAGCTGCCGGCGAGACCCCCGACCACGATGTTCCACCAGGTCCGGCGCTTGAGCCAGACCGTGTAGACGATGCCGTAGGTGAACGCACCGAGGAACACGTACAGCGCGGCCGGGACGTTGGCCGCGACCGCGGCGGCCAGAACCGACGCCGCAAGCATCGCGCCGATCAGCCACAGCCACGCCGGGCCGTGGCGGAGCGCACCGGTCACGAATGGGCGATTGCACGTGCGCGCCATGCGCCGGTCCAGATCCAGCTCGGCGTACTGGTTGAACGCGCCCGCGGCCGCGGAGGCGACCAGGACCGCCAGCACCAGGATCGCCGCCGGCACGAAAGCGGGGCGCGGCCCCGCTTCCACGGCGAGGCCGGCTGCTGTCGCGAGGGCGATGGCGGCGCCGATGCGCAGCTTGAAGAGGTTGAGCAGCGTTCTCACTTCAGCGGCCAGATGGTCGACAGGTACTTCCAGTTGATGAAGTAGTAGAGGACGAAGGACACCAGGAACACCATCGCCAGCGCGAAGGTGCCGGGCGCCACGAAGCCGGCGACGCCGATGCTCGGGTGGTGCGCGGCGATCGCCACCGCCACGGGCTGAGGCGCAGGGGCAACGCCATCGCGCGCGCGCACGTGCTGGAACCCGGGCGTCTGGATCTTCCTGCCCAGGAACACCGAGCCCACGGTGATCAGCAGATACATGGCGCCGCCGACGATGGCGATCATGCCGGTGACTCCCGCGATGCCCATCATCAGCCAGGCTGCGCCCGGGAACTCGTACGGGAACGGGTTGCCGGCGAAGCTGATGTCCCAGTGCCGGCGCGGCACGCCGAGCGTGCCGGCACCCATGAGGAACAGCGAAACCCCCGCCATGCCGAGGCCGAACACGTACGGCTGCCACTTCGCCATGCCGGCGAACATCAGCTCGCGGCGGAACATCACCGGGATCAGGAAGTAGGTCAGGCCCATGAAGGCGAGGGTGGTGCCGACGACGACGGTGGCGTGGAAGTGGCCCGGCACATAGACCGTGTTGTGGATGATGAGGTTGAGCTGCTCGGTGCCCATCATCACGCCCGAGATGCCGCCGAGGAAGCCAAAGCCGATGAGCGAGATGAACATCGAGGAGAACACGGGGTTGCCCCAGGGCGCCTTGCGCAGCCACTCGAACAGCCCCTGGTTGTAGCCCTTCTCGCGCTGCGCCACCTCGATCGAGCCGGGGACCGTGAGGCCGTGCACCATCGAGGCGAGCACCGCGAGGTACATCGCGTAGCTGGTGTTGAAAATCTTCCAGTTGGAGGTGAGCCCCGGGTCGGTCAGCAGGTGGTGCGCGCTCGCCAGCTGCAGGAACAGGATGTAGAGCAGGAATGCGCCGCGGCTCACCTTCTCCGACATCGGCTTGGCGCCGAACACGATCGCCGCGACCGCGTACCACACCGAGACGTGGGCGGCGACGTTGATCTGCTGCGAGGAATGGCCGAACGCCCACCAGACGGTGCGGTACATGAGCGAATCGATGTGGGCGACCAGTCCCACCGACCACAGGAAGGTGGGGATCAGGATGATCGCGCCCGCGGCGATGGTGAACACCGCGATGATGCCGGCGGTGATCGCGCCGAAGGTCACCAGCGGCACGGAGCCCTGGTAGGTGCGCTCGGCCTTCGCCACCACCAGCGTGCCGAAGAACACGAAGCAGGCGATGAGCGCCCCGACCGCGAACAGGATCAGGCCCAGGTAGAAAGTCGGGTGCGCGCCCATCGGCGCGTAGGAGGTGAACATCACGCTCGAGTCGCCGCGCAGCACCGAGTAGTTGTTGACCAGCGCGCCGAGCACCATCAGCCAGAAGCCCGCCCAGGCCATGCCCGGGGTCGCGATCCGGCACCTGAGCAGCGTGCTGGCGGCGAAATACAGCACCGCGATCTCGAAG
This sequence comes from Betaproteobacteria bacterium, assembly GCA_016177575.1. Classification (GTDB taxonomy): domain Bacteria; phylum Pseudomonadota; class Gammaproteobacteria; order Burkholderiales; family SG8-39; genus RBG-16-66-20. The sequence continues at coordinate 2,448 of JACOVA010000108.1, read as the reverse complement.
AAGATGATCCAGAACACCAGCATGTTGAGGCCGTGCGCCGTGAGGACCTGGTAGAACATGTCCGGCGGCAGCAGATGCACCGCCTGCCAGCGCGTGAGCATCACGCCGATGGCGAGGATGCCGCCGACCAGCAGCGAAACCACCGCGGCGACCGCGTTCCAGCGCATCAGCTTCTCCGCGGGCTCGTGGAACACCAGCCCGCTGCTCGGGCAGGTCCTGAACATCCGGTTGAGCGCCATGCTTGCCTCCCTCACTTCACCACGTACAGGCGGCTCGCCATCGTGTGATGGTTCACGCCGCAGTATTCGTTGCAGATGATCGCGAACGTCCCGGGACGGGTCGGCGTCACGGTGATGACGTGCTCATAGCCCGGATGGACCTGGATGTTGATGTTCTCCGGCTGCAGGGAGAAGCCGTGCAGCCAGTCCATCGACATGAGGTGGATGCGGTAGGACTTGCCGGCCTCGAGCTCGAGCATCGGGTACCAGCGCCAGAGCTGCGCGATCAGGTAGACGTCGCTGCCGGCGGGCGGACGCACGACCGGCACTTTCAGCTCGCCGCCTTCCTCGCGCACCTTGTATTTCTGGATCATCTCCTCGGTCTTCTTCGAGAAGTCCCCGGGATTCGCGCGGTAGGCCTCGTTGGCGAGGTTCTGCTGCCCGTAGATGTGCCAGTACGGCATCATGAAGAACATGATCAGGCACCACAGCAGCGCGACCACGATCCAGACCAGCTCGACGCGGTCGAGCGGCTGCTTCCACCACACCCGCTCCGATGGCGGGAGGATTGCGCTCATGGCATTCCCCTGTTCGGCCTCCTTTCGCGATGGGCAGGGACACGATTTCCATCACGCCCCAGACGATGTACAGCACGGTCGGCATCGCGATGCCGAGAAACAGCAGCAGGAACGGGTTGTCGAGCAGCTGCTGCATCACCGGGACCGGCTCCTCGGGGATGTCTTCCTCGATGCGTTCGGCGCTCATGTCGGCCTCTCCCTGTTGAATGACCACACGAGTTAAGCAGCGGCGCTCGGCGGTTTGCTTAACGTGGATCAAGCTTTTCCCGGCGCGCCCGGGCAGCATTGGCGGCCCATGGCCCGGATTCACGGCAAAGAGACCGCGTGCGGGCTCCGTTGCTGCGCCGCAACGGGTCTCGTGCTCATGATCGTCGTCCTGTACGCAAGCGCCGCGATTCGCCTCGGCCAGACGGCGGCGCCGCCGCTTGATGCCGGCACGCTCTCGGCATTGCGCGCCGCGCATCGGGCTGCGGCATCGCTGGAGGTCATCGTTGCGCTATGGCTCGGATGGCTCGCCTGGCGCGCGCGCCGCGAGCAGCCGCTGCTCGCGCGCGGCGCGTGGCTCGTCCTGGCGCTCACGGCGGCGCTCTCGGCGCTCGGCGTCGCCGCCGGCCGGACGCCGCCGCCCGCTGCGGCGCTCGGCAACCTGCTCGGAGGACTCGCGCTCGCCGCTGCTTTTGCCTGGGTCCTCGGACGCCTGAGAAATCGCGCATCGCCGGCGGGCGTCGGCGTGGCACGACTGGGCGCGCCGCTCCTTGCCGCGCAATGCCTGCTCGGCGCGGCGCTCTCCATCCTGCCGGGAGCGAGCGCATCCGCGGCGCTTCCCGCCCACGGTATGCTCGGTATCGTGCTGGCTTCCGCCGCGATCTGGCTCGCGCTGCGCAGCGCGCCTGCGGTGCGGCGCGCGACCGGCTTCGCGCTCGCGCTGCTCGTGCCCGTGGCGGGATTCACCGCTTTGCACTTCGAGCGCTCGAGCGCAGCCGCCTTCGCGCACGCGGCTGCCGCGGCGCTTGTCGTGATCGCCGCGTCTTACGCCCGATTTCGTCCTGCTTGACCCATATCAAGGGCGCTGCGCGCCTGGTGCGCAATCGTGATCGCATGGTCGGTCTTGCGGATCTGGTCGAACAGACGCTGAGCGCGGCGCGCGCGCGGCAGTGGCCGGCGCACCGCATGCATTTCGCGGCGCTGCGCGAGGCGCTCGACGCGCAGCTCGCGCCGAACGAGGAGGATCTGCGCATCCGCCTCGATACGCTGAACGCCGCCACGCCCGGCCAGGATCCCGAGGGCTACCTCGCGGAGCTCGAGCAGCTCGCGCGCCTCCTCGGCGAGCGCGGCATGCCCCTGGTCGAAGTCAGGGAGCGCTGCGCCACGCTCGACCTGCGCGGCCTGCAGCCGCCCGAGCCGATCGTGCGCATCTTCGAGGCGCTGGAGCGCGCGCCGGGCGATCCTTTGCGCGCGATCCTGCCGCACGAGCCGGTGCCGCTCTACGGCCTGCTGCGCGAGCGCGGCTTTCAGTGCCGCGGCGGGCCGCGCGCGGACGGCGGCTACGAAGTGCTGATCGAGCGCAGCTAGCGCGGATGAAGGCGCTGTTCGCGCTCGGCTTCCGGCCGTTCTACCTGCTGGCGGGCCTGTATGCGGCGCTCGGCGTCCCG
>JACOVA010000114.1 GCA_016177575.1 Betaproteobacteria bacterium | reverse complement strand
CTACTGTCCTGAAGCGCCGCCCGCCGCCCGCGCTCGATGTCGATGCCGGAAAGAAGAATGAGGCCGATCATGAAGTAGGCGCCGACGGCAAGGATGCCTAGCCGGTGGTTGCCTTCGAAGATCCAGGTGACGGCGCCGTAGGTGAGAGGGCCGAAGATGGAGGCGGCTTTCACGGCGAGGCCCCAGAGGCCGAAGAATTCGGCGTTGCGTGCCGGAGGAGACAGGTAACCGACGATTGCCCGGCCGGCGGCTTGGGATGAGCCCATGCAGAGGCCCGCGAGGTTGGCGGCGATCCAGAAGAGCGGCTTGCCTTCGGCGAGGTAGGCGAGGGCGATCATGACGATCCAGCCGATGAGGACGAGGGTCATCGCCTTGACGTGGCCGATGACGTCCTGCAGGTAGCCGAAGCCGAAGGCGCCGATCGCGGCGGTGATGTTGACCACCAGGATCAGGATGATGGTGTCGACGAAGGTGAATTTCATCGCCTCGGTGGCGTAGATGGCGGCGAGCGCGATCACGGCCATGATGCCGGCCTGGTAGAAGAGGATGCAGATCAGGAACTGCCACAGGTCGCGGAAGCGGCTCGCCTGAGAAAGCGTGCGCAGGACTTCGCTCCATGCGCCGTTTTCACGTTTCGCAGGCAAAGCCCTTTCCTTCAAGAAAAGGAACGTAGGCGTGGCGCAGAGGGCAAACACGATTGCGGTGATGAGCATGGTGACGGGCACGAACTGGGTGCCGGTCTGGCCCTGCTTTTCCGCCCACAGGATGTAGGCAAGAGAGATCCCGAGCGAAACCAGTCCGCCCAGGTAGCCGAAGGCCCAGCCCCAGCCCGACACGCGGCCCATGGCCTTGGAGTCGGCGAGCTCGGTGAGGAAGGCGGCGATCAGGTTTTCGCCGGTGGCGAAGAAGAAATTGGAGAGGATGATGAGCGCGACCGCGAGCGCCACGGTGCCGGGTCCGGTGAACCAGAGGGTGGCGGTGAAGAACACGCAGCCGATGGTGGCGAGCAGCAGCAGGCGCTTTTTGGCCGCATGCGCGTCGGCCCAGGCGCCTACCACGGGCGCCGAGAGCAGGACAGCGAGATAGGAAACCGAGAGCGCCGCGGTCCAGGCGAAGGTCGCCCAGGGCGCCTTGGCGGCGACCGCGGCGACGAAGAAGGCGTTGTACACCGCGGTGATGACCACCGTGGTGTAGCCCGAGTTGGCGAAGTCGTACATGCTCCAGGCCCAGACTTCGCGGAACCGCACGTCCTGTGCCAGCGCGCGTGACGGAGTGGTTTGCATGCAGCGATAGTATGCCCCCTCAGGCATAATCGCGTTCCATGGCTGCTGTAGAACCCAAGGCTGCCGAGCGCCGGCTGACCATCCCCGAGCTGGTCGACTGGCTGGTCGAGGACAAGCTGGTCGAGCCGGCCGAGGCCGAGAAGGTGAAGAAGGAGCGGCGCTACTACCGCGGCGCGCAGCATCCGCTCTCGATCATCGCCGACCAGAAGTGGAAGAGCGCGCAGCCGCCGCACAAGCCGCTCGCGCTCGAGACGCTCACCGAGTGGCTCGCCAGGCGCGTCGGCATGGAGTACCGCCACATCGATCCGCTCAAGATCGACTTCTCCGCGGTGACCGAGGTCATGTCCTCGGCCTACGCGACGCGCTTCAGGATCCTGCCGGTGGGGGTGAACAGCAAGGAGGCGGTGATCGCGGTCTGCGAGCCCTACCTGCGCGACTGGGAGGCCGAGCTGCAGCGCATCACCAGGCTCGAGATCCGGCGCGTGATCGCCAATCCGCTGGACATCGAGCGCTACCAGGTCGAGTTCTACAACCTCGCCAAGTCGGTCAAGGGCGCGGCGCGCAAGAGCGCGGGCGCCACGGGCCTCGCCAACTTCGAGCAGCTGGTCGAGCTGGGCGCCAACAAGCAGTACGACGCCAACGACGCGCACATCGTCAAGGTGGTCGACTGGCTGTGGAGCTACGCCTTCGAGCAGCGCGCGAGCGACATCCATGTCGAGCCGCGGCGCGAGTTCGGCATCGTGCGCTTCCGCATCGACGGCGTGCTGCACCAGGTCTACCAGATCCCGCCCTCGGTGCTCGCCGCCATGACGAGCCGCATCAAGATCCTGTCGCGCATGGACGTGGTAGAGAAGCGCCGCCCGCAGGACGGGCGCATCAAGACGCGCACGCTCGACGGCGAGGAGGTCGAGCTGCGCCTCTCCACCCTGCCGACCGCCTTCGGCGAGAAGCTGGTGATGCGCATCTTCGATCCCTCGGTGCTGGTGCGCGACTTCAAGGACCTCGGCTTCTCCGACGAGGACAGCCAGCGCTGGAAGGACATGACCGAGCGGCCGAACGGCATCGTGCTCGTCACCGGCCCTACAGGCTCGGGGAAGACCACCACGCTCTACACCACGCTCAAGACCCTGGCGACGCCGGAGGTGAACGTGTGCACGGTGGAGGACCCGATCGAGATGGTCGAGGGCTCGTTCAACCAGATGCAGGTCACGCCCGCGATCGACCTGGGCTTCGCCGACGGCCTGCGCGCGCTCATGCGCCAGGACCCCGACATCATCATGGTGGGCGAGATCCGCGACCTCGAGACCGCCGAGATGGCGGTGCAGGCCGCGCTCACCGGGCACCTGGTGCTCTCGACGCTGCACACCAACGACGCGCCGAGCGCGGTGACGCGCATGCTCGAGCTCGGCATCGCGCCCTACCTCTTGAACGCGACGCTGAACGGGGTCATGGCGCAGCGCCTGGTGAGGATCCTCTGCCCGCACTGCAAGCAGAAGGTCGAGCTGCACCGCGCCGAGGACGTGCAGGCCTGGGACGCGCTCGTGATGCCGTGGAAGGCGGCGCGCCCGGCGGCGGTGTACAAGCCGGTGGGGTGCCTGGAGTGCCGCATGACCGGGTTCTCCGGCCGCATCGGCATCTACGAGACGCTGGTGTGCACGGGCGCCGTCAAGGAGATCGTCGGCGCGGGGGCGGACCTGGCGAAGATCCGCGACCAGGCCTACCGCGACGGCATGAAGGCGCTGCGCATCAGCGGCGCGATGAAAGTCGCCGCCGGCGTGACGACCATGGACGAGGTGCTGAGGAACGCGCCGCCGGCGCGCGAGACGGCGGGCTGAGGTGGACTGGTCGCAGCTCGTCGAGGCGCTGCTGCTCGTCACCGGCGGGCTGGTGCTGTTCGGCGTCTGGCTCAATGCGCGCCTGCGCGACGACCGCTCGACGCAGGCGCTGCGCGTGAGCGAGGAGCGCTTCCGCCACCTGACCTCGCTTTCGGCGGACTGGTTCTGGGAGACCGACACCGAGCACCGCGTGCACTGGCTGAGCGGCGGCAGCGCGGTGGCGGCGCTGTTCGGCGGCGAGCTGGTACACGGCAAGCGGCTGTGGGAGATCCCCGGCGTCGAAGTCGAGCCGCGCGCGCTGGTCGAGCACTTCGGGCGCCTGCAGGCGCTCGACGCGCAGCTGCCGTTCTTCAATTTCGAGCTCTCGCGCATGGACGGCGGCGAGCGGCGCACGCACGCCGTCAGCGGCAAGCCGCGCTACGACGCCAACGGCCGCTTCCTCGGCTACCGCGGCGTCGGCCACGACGTGAGCGAGACGCGGCGCGCCGAGCGCGCGCTGGGCGAGGCCAAGAAGCGCCTCGAGCTGGCGACCGAGAGCGGCAACGTCGCGGTCTGGGACATCGACCTGGTCAGCGGCGAGATCCACCTCGGCAGCGGCTGGGCGGGGCTGCTCGGCGCGCGCCAGCTCGCGCGCGCCGGGCGCAGCGTCGAGATGTACGAGCTGGTGCACGCCGCCGACCGCGATGCGGTGCGCGCCGCGTTCCGCGCCGCGGTCAAGGGCGAAAAGGAGATGAGCGGGCACGAGCTGCGCCTGCGCTCGGGCTCCGGCGACTGGATCTGGACGCTGTGCGCCGGAAGGGTGACCGAGCGCGACGCCGCCGGGCGCGCGCTGCGCCTGTCGGGCACGCTCACCGACATCGACGCGCGCAAGCGCGCCGAGCAGGCGACGCGCGACGCCGAGGAGCGCTACCGCGCGCTGATCGAGCTCGCGCCCGACGGCGTCACCGTTTTTTCCGACGGCATCATCGAATACGCGAATCCCGCGGCGGGGCGCATCCTCAAGGCCGCCTCGGCCAAGCAGCTGATCGGCATGGCGGTCGAGCGCACCATTCATCCGGATCACCGCGCCGCCTATCTCGAGCGCATGAAATACCTCGGCGTGGGGCCGGGCACCACCGGCTTCGCCGAGAGAAAGCTGATTTGCCTGGACGGCAGCGAAGTCGTGGTCGAAGCGGCGAGCGTGTCGTTCCTCGAGCGCGGGCGCCTGGTGGTGCAGTCGGTGCTGCGCGACGTCAGCGAGCAGCGCCGGGCGCGCGAGGCGCTCGCCGAGCGCGAACGGCGCTTCCGCGACGTGCTCGAGGCTTCGGGCGAGTACGTCTGGGAGACCGACGCCGCCTGGCGCTACACCTTCCTCTCCGAGCGCGTCGAGGCGGTGACCGGCTACCAGCGCCACGAGATGCTCGGGCGCACGCCGCGCGAGTTCATGCCGCTCGGCGAGGCGAAGACGATGGAGGAATGGTTCGCGCAGCGCGCCGCGCGCGGCGAGCCGTTCCGCGACCAGGTGCACCGCTCGCTCACCAAGGCGGGCCGGGTAATCTGGCTGCAGCTCACCGGGGTGCCGGTGCTCGACGCCGCCGGCGGGCTCGCGGGCTACCGCGGCACCGGCGCCGACATCACCGCGCGCAAGCAGGCCGAGGAGCGCATCCAGTACCTCGCCACGCGCGACGCGCTCACCGGGCTGCCGAACCGCGCGCTGCTCGCCGACCGCGCCAACCAGGCGATCCTCGCCGCGGCGCGCAGCCGCAGGAGCCTGGCGCTGCTGTGCCTCGATCTCGACCGCTTCCAGCTGGTCAACGATTCGCTCGGCCACGGCGCCGGCGACGCGCTCTTGCGCGCGGTAGCGGAACGTTTGGGCGCGACGCTGCGGCGCGACGATACGCTGGCGCGCCTGGGCGGCGACGAGTTCGTGCTGCTGTGGAACGGCCTGCGCAGCACGCAGGACGCGGCCACCGCGGCGCAGCGCGCGCTCGGGATCCTGGCGCGCCCGTTCACCATCGAGGGCCGCACGCTCAGCGTCACCGCATCGATCGGCATCAGCGTCTACCCGGAGGACGGCCGCGACTTCGGCGAGCTGCTCAGGAACGCCGACGCCGCGACCCACCACGCCAAGGAGACCGGGCGCAACGGTTTCCGCTTCTTCTCCCAGGAGCTGAATTCGAAGGCCGTCGCCAGGCTGGGCATGGAGAACGACCTGCGCCACGCGCTCGCGCGCGGGGAGATGCTGCTGCACTGGCAGCCGGTGCTGCGCAGCGCGCCCGCCGGGCGGGCGGCGCCCGCGGCCGGCGCAGGGCGCCTGGTGGGCGCCGAGGCGCTGCTGCGCTGGCAGCATCCGCAGCAGGGCATGCTGATGCCCGACAGCTTCATCCCGGTGGCCGAGGAGTGCGGCCTGATCCGGCCGCTCGGCGCCTGGACGATCGAGCGCGCGCTGTCGCAGGTGGGCGCCTGGCGCCGCGCCGGCCTGATCGGCGCCGATCTGTGGTTCGCGCTCAACGTCTCGGCGCACGAGCTGGCGCAGGGCGAGGCCTACGTGGCGCAGCTCTCGCAGGCGCTGGCCGTCAACGGCGTGCCCGGCGCCTGCCTCGAGCTCGAGGTCACCGAGCGGGTGCTGATGCAGCACCTGGCCGAGAACGTGGCGACGCTGCGCAGGATCGGCAGCCTCGGGGTGCGCGTGGCGATCGACGACTTCGGCACCGGCTACTCGAGCCTCGCCTACCTGCGCCAGCTGCCGATCGACAAGCTCAAGATCGACCGCTCGTTCCTGCGCGAGCTCGAGGCGCACCCGCACGACGCGACCATCGTGCAGACCATCGCCGCGATGGCGCGCGCTCTGGGATTGCGCGTGGCCGCCGAGGGGGTGGAGAGCGAGGCGCAGCTCGCGCGCCTGGTGGCGCTCGGCTGCGAGGAGTGGCAGGGGCACCACTTCAGCGCGCCGGTCGAGGCCGCGGGCTTCGAGCGCTTCTTCGCCGACAAGATCGCCTTGACCGGATAGGGGTATGGCGCAACAGTTCAAGTACACGCTGCCGGTGGCGGAGACGCAATGGAAGTTTCCCGCCGCCGGCGAGGTCGCGTTCACCTGGGACTACGACGCGCGCAGCGAGGACCTGCTCAGGCTCTACGCGAAGGGCAAGCAGGAGCAGTGGGACGCCGAGGCGCGCATCGACTGGAGCCTGCCGGTCGATCCCGAAGACCCGATGCAGATGGACGACCAGGTGGTGCCGCTGTTCGGCACGCCGATCTGGCACAAGCTCTCCGGGAAGCAGCGCACCGAGCTGCGCTACCACAGCCAGGTGTTCAACCTGTCGCAGTTCCTGCACGGCGAGCAGGGGGCGCTGGTGTGCGCGGCGCGCATCGTGCAGGACGTGCCGCGCATCGAGTCCAAGTTCTACGCCGCCACCCAGGTGATGGACGAGGCGCGCCACGTCGAGGCCTACCGGCGGCTGCTCAGCGAGAAGTTCCGCTTCGCCTATCCGATCTCCAGGCCCTTGAAGACGCTGCTCGAGCAGGCGCTCGGCGACCCGCGCTGGGACTTCACCTACCTCGGCATGCAGGTGCTGATCGAGGGCCTGGCGCTGGTCGCCTTCCAGCGCATCCGCGACTACTCGAAGAACACGCTCTGCCGGCAGGTGAACGCCTACGTGATGCAGGACGAGGCGCGCCACGTCGCCTTCGGGCGCCTGGCGCTGCGCGACTACTACCCCGAGCTGACCGACGCCGAGCGGCGCGAGCGCGAGGAGTTCGTGATCGAGGGCTCGTACCACCTGCGCGACCGCTTCAACTCCCCGGAAATGTGGGACCGGTTGGGTTTCGATGCAAAGGAGGTTCTGCAAACCCTGCAAAACGCCGAAGGCCAGATTCGTTTCAGAAAGCGGCTTTTTTCCCGCATCGTGCCCACGGTGCGCGACATCGGCCTGTGGAGCGAGCGGGTGCAGAAGGCCTACACCGAGCTCGGCGGCATCCAGTACGCCAGCACCAACGCGCAGGAGATGCTCGACCACGACGCAAAAGTGGCCGAGGAATTCGACCGGAAGATGCGTGAAGGCTTTGCCGTAGCACCCAAGTGATCGACACGACCCCGCACGTCATCACCTCCCTGCTGGCGATGGGGATGGCGCTCGCGTTCATCGTCGCCGACCGCAGCTCGCCCACCAGCCGGGCGCTGGCTCTGTTCCTCGGCTCGGTCGGGTTGGCGATCGGCGTGGGCTCGCAGATCGCCTACCCGCTGCATTACGCGAACGACATCGGCTGGTGGGACGGCGTGTTCGCCATCCCCGAGGCGGCGGCGTTCTTCTTCGCCTACGAGTGGATCCTGCGCGTGCGCCGGACGGTGCCGGCGGGCGGCCTCAAGACCGAGGGGCCCGACAAGCTGCTGCGCATCGCCCAGGCGCTGGCGGTGTTCTACCTGCTCGCCTCGCTCGCGTTTCCGGCGCTGCGGGTCGAGAAATTCCTCAACGCCGGCTTTCACGAGGTGTTCGAGCGCGGCACGCCCGAGTTCTGGCTGTTCGCGCTGCCGCTGACGATCTCGCTCGCGCTGTCGCTGTTCTCCGGGCTGCTCATGCTCAGGCGCCGCCCCGACCGCGCCGAGGCGCTGCGCCTGATCGCCTTCGCGCTCGCGGCGCCGTTCATGGCCTCGGGCATGGTGCTGCCGAACACCGTCGCGCCGGTCTCGACCGCGATCGGGCTGCTGATCCTCCTCGTCGGCGCGGTGCAGTACCACGTCATCCAGGGCCAGCGCGCGCACTTCATGGCGAAGTTCCTCTCGCCGCAGGTCGCGCAACTGGTGGCGCGGCGCGGGCTGAAGAGCGCCACCGACGAGCAGACGATCGAGCTCTCGGTGGTGTGCTGCGACCTGCGCGGCTTCACCGCCTTCACCGCTGCGACCTCGTCGCGCAAAGTCATCGCCATCCTGCGCGAGTACTACGACGCGGTCGGCGCCGCCGCCGCCGAATGCGGCGGCACCATCAAGGACCAGGCCGGCGACGGCGTGCTGATCCTGGTGGGCGCGCCGATCCCGATGCCCGACCACGCCCAGCGCGCGCTCAGGCTCGCCGAGCGCATCCGCCGCAGCGGCATGGAGATCACGCAGCGCTGGTCGGACGCCGAGCTGCGCCTCGGCGTCGGCGTCGGCGCGGCGAGCGGCTTCGTCACCGTGGGCGTCATCGGCGGCGCCTCGCGCCTGGAGTACACCGCGGTCGGGCCGGCGGTGAACCTCGCCTCGCGCCTGTGCGCCGAAGCGGCGCACGGCGAGGTGCTGGTCGACCTGCGCTCGATCGAGCTGCTCGGCGAGGAAGCGCAGCGCCACCGCCTCAGCCCGGGCGAGGCGCTGCAGCTCAAGGGCTTCCAGCAGCCGGTGCAGAGCTACACGCTCGCCGCGGCCTGAACTGTTTGCCTCAGTTCTGGGATTTCCTTTCCAGCATCGCCCGCTTCGCCTGGAAAAACTCGCGCTGCGATATGCGCCCATCTCCGTCTGCGTCGATGCGCTTGAAATTCTTCGCCACGCGCGGAAAGCGGCCGCCGACCTCCTCGGGCGAGAGAAAGCCGTCCTTGTTCGCATCGGCTGACTTGAACTCCGCTATGGCCTCTTCGCGGAAGCGCCCGGCAGACCCGGCAGCTGGCGGTTCAGCGCGTGCTGCAGCGGCTGGACTTGAGGCCACCGCCCGGGTCCCCGTCGTCGACGGCTTGGTTTCCTGCGCAGCGAGCTGGCTCGCGAGCCGCCGCTGCTCCTCGCGCTGCCTGGCCTCCATCAGCTGTTGCTGCTGGAAGCGCTCGGCCTCGATGCGGTTCGCGCGGTTCTTGCGCCAGACGTCGGCGGCGAGCACGGCGAGGACGACGACGCCGACCACCAGCGGCCAGCGACGCTTTGGCTTTTCGGATTTTTGAATCGAAGAAGCTCTCACCGTAGGGGCGGGAGAAGCCGCAGCGGTCGCAGGCGCAGCCCCTCCACCGATCAGCACCGGTTTCCACTGCGCGACGCTCTGCGGGCGCTGCTTTTCATCCAGCGCCATCGCCCACTCGATGGCGCGCAGGAAGCCCTCGCTGTACCGGCCGCGCGCCGCAGCCAGGCTCGCGCCGAGCGAGTCGCCGCGCACGCGCGCCACCGCGTCGGGCGGGTTGCGGTCGAGCGCCGCGCGGTAGAGCACGCCACCCAGGGCATAGAGGTCGGTCCACGGGCCCTGCTTGCCTTCGCCCGAGTACTGCTCGAGCGGCGCGTAGCCGGGCGTGAGGATCGCGGTGAGGCTGCGCGTGCTGCCGCCGAGCGCCTGGCGCGCGGCGCCGAAGTCGATCAGCACCGGGCTGCCGTCGGCGCGCACGAAGATGTTCTCCGGCTTGATGTCGCGATGCAGGAAGCCCGCGGCGTGGATCTGCGCCAGGCCGTCGAGCAGTGGCGCGGCCATCGCCTTCAGCCTCGTCTCGGGCGGCTGCGGGTCGAGCTGCAGCACGGTCTTCAGCGGATCGCCCTTCTCGTAGTCCATCACCATGTAGGCGGTGGCGTTGGCCTCGAAGTAGCGCAGTACGCGCACGATGTGCGGATGGCTGAACTTCGCCAGCGTGCGCGCCTCCTGCAGGAAGCGCTCCAGGCCCCACTTGTAGCCTTCCTCGTGCTGCGTGCTCTGCGGCACGATGCGGCCGTCGGGGGCACGCATGGCGAGCTCGCCCGGCAGGTATTCCTTGATGGCGACGTCCTTGTCGAGGTGGGTGTCGCGCGCGCGGTAGGTGATGCCGAAGCCGCCCGCGCCGAGCACCTGCGCCACGCGATACTCCTGCAGCGCCGCCTGCGGCGGCAGGGCGTTGCGGAAAACGGGAGCCGGGGCCATGTCAGGCGCCGAGTGTACGCGTCACAGTGTCTTTAGGCGCATAACTCGCGTACAATGCGCGGTCTTTTTTGCAGAAGAATCAAGCTCATGTCTCGCGCTTTGCGTAACCTGGCGATCGTCGCCCACGTCGACCACGGCAAGACTACGCTGGTCGACAAGCTGCTGCAGCAATCGGGCACCTTCGCCGCCCATCAGCAGGTGCAGGAGCGGGTCATGGACTCCAACGACCTCGAGCGCGAGCGCGGCATCACCATCCTTGCCAAGAACTGCGCGGTGCGCTACCGCGGCACGCACATCAACATCGTCGACACGCCGGGGCACGCCGATTTCGGCGGCGAGGTCGAGCGCGTGCTGTCGATGGTCGACGGCGTGCTGCTGCTGGTCGACGCGGTCGAGGGGCCGATGCCGCAGACGCGCTTCGTCACGCGCAAGGCGCTCGCGCTGGGCCTGAAGCCGATCGTGGTGGTGAACAAGGTCGACCGGCCCGGCGCGCGGGCCGAATGGGTGGTGAACCAGACTTTCGAGCTGTTCGACAAGCTCGGCGCCACCGAGGAGCAGCTGGATTTCCCGGTCGTCTACGCCTCGGCCTTGCTGGGTTGGGCTATGACGGGGTTGAATCTTCCCCGTGAAGATCTGAAGCCTTTGTTCGAAACAATCCTGCAGCATGTCCCTGTGCGCGACGAAAACCCGGAAGAGCCGCTGCAGCTGCAGATCTGCTCGCTCGACTATTCGAGCTACGTCGGCAAGATCGGCATCGGGCGAATTCGACGCGGGCGCGTGCGGCCGGCGCAAGAGGTCTTGCTTTTGCATGGAAATGCTTCTCCAATAAAAGCGAAAATCAACCAAGTCCTCATGTTCGAGGGCCTGGAGCGCAAGCCGGTCGAGCAGGCCGAGGCGGGCGACATCGTGCTGGTCAACGGCATCGAGGAAATCGGCATCGGCGCCACGCTGTGCGATCCGGAGCACCCCGAGGCGCTGCCGCTGCTCAAGGTCGACGAGCCGACGCTGACCATGAACTTCCTCGTCAACGCCTCGCCGTTCGCGGGCCGGGAAGGCAAGTACGTGACCAGCCGCCAGATCCGCGAGCGCCTGGAGCGCGAGACCAAGAGCAACGTGGCGATGCGGGTCGAGTATCCGGCCGATACCGACACCTTCATCGTGCACGGCCGCGGCGAGCTGCACCTCACCGTCCTGCTCGAGAACATGCGCCGCGAGGGCTACGAGGTCGCCGTCTCGCGTCCGAGAGTGGTTTACCGCGAGGTAAATGGGCGGCAACTTGAACCTTATGAAATTTTGACGGTAGATATCGAAAGTCAAAATCAAGGCAGCGTCATGGAGGAGCTCGGCCGGCGGCGCGCCGAGCTGCTCGAGATGGTCCCCGACGGCAAGGGGCGCGTGCGGCTCGATTACCGGGTCTCGGCGCGCGGCCTGATCGGCTTCCAGGGCGAGTTCATGACGCTCACGCGCGGCACCGGCGTCATGAGCCATGTGTTCGACGAGTATGCGCCGGCGGGCGGCGAGGCCGCGGAGCGCCGCAACGGCGTGCTGGTGTCGCAGGAGGATGGCGTGGCGGTCGCCTACGCGCTGTGGAAGCTGCAGGAGCGCGGCCGCATGTTCGTCTCACCCGGCGAGCCGGTCTACGAGGGCATGATCGTCGGCATCCACAGCCGCGACAACGACCTGACGGTCAACCCGATCCGCACCAAGCAGCTCACCAACATCCGCGCCGCGGGCAAGGACGAGGCGATCGACCTGACGCCGCCGATCGCCCTCACGCTCGAGTACGCGGTCGAGTTCATCGCCGACGACGAGCTGGTCGAGATCACGCCGCGCTCGATCCGCCTGCGCAAGCGCTTTCTCAAGGAGCACGAGCGCCGCAAGGCCGACCGGGCGGCCGCGTAGCGGCTGCGCGAGCGCGCTGCGGCGTAGCTCACTTTGACGCTGCCGGGGTCCCTGCGATAATCCCCGGGAATGCCCGACTCCCCTGACCTGAAGCGCATCGGGCGCTACGACATCGAGCGCGTTCTCGGCGAGGGCGCGATGGGGGTGGTGTACGAGGGCAACGACCCGCGCCTGCACCGCAGGGTCGCGATCAAGACCATCCTCAAGAGCGCGCTCGACTCGGATTCGGCGAGCGAGTACTCGGCGCGCTTCGCGCGCGAGGCGCAGGCCGTGGCGCGGCTCAACCATCCCAATATCGTGCAGGTGTTCGACTTCGCGGAGGAGGGCGACGTCGCCTACATCGTGATGGAGCTGGTGCGCGGCAAGGAGCTGAAGCAGTTCTTCGAGGCCAAGGAGCGCTTCGAGCTGAAGGAGGTCGTGCACATCATGGGCGAGCTGTGCGACGCGCTGCATTTCGCGCACCAGGCCGGCATCGTCCACCGCGACATCAAGCCCGCCAACGTGATGATCGATTCCGAGGGGCGGGTCAAGCTGACCGACTTCGGCGTGGCGCGCGTCACCGACGCCAGCCGCACCGTCTCCGAGCGCACCCAGGCGGGCGCGGTGGTCGGCACGCCCGCCTACATGTCGCCCGAGCAGATCCAGGGCGAGACCCTTGACCGGCGCAGCGACATCTTCTCGGCGGGCGTGATCCTGTACGAGTTCCTCGCCGGCGAGAAGCCGTTCACCGGCTCGGGCGCCTGGACCATCGCCAAGAAGATCCTGCAGGACAACCCGGCGCCGCCCTCGACGGTCAACAAGTCGCTCTCGCCCCTGTTCGACGCGGTGGTCGTCAAGTCGCTGGCGAAGGACGTCGCGCAGCGCTACCAGACCGCGCG
>JACOVA010000107.1 GCA_016177575.1 Betaproteobacteria bacterium | reverse complement strand
GCGGTGCACATAGTCCTCGGCGACGTGCGGCAGGTCGAAGTTGACCACGTGCGGCAGCTCCTCGATGTCGAGGCCGCGCGCGGCGATGTCGGTCGCCACCAGCACCTGCAGCTCGTTGTCCTTGAAGCGCTTGAGCACGCGCGTGCGCTGCGGCTGGCTCTTGTTGCCGTGGATCGCATCGGCGTCGATGCCGTCGCGGCCGAGCTGCTGCGCGAGGCGGTTGGCGCCGTGCTTGGTCTTGGTGAACACCAGCACCTGCCGCCAGTCGTTGGTTTTGACCAGGTGCGCGAGCAGCTCGCGCTTGCGGTCGCGCGCCACCGGGTGCGCGACCTGCGCCACCAGCTCGGCGGGCGTGTTGCGCCGCGCGACCTCTACCGTCGCCGGCTGGTGCATGAAGGAGGAGGCTAGCTTGCGGATTTCTTCCGGAAAAGTCGCCGAAAACAGCAGGTTCTGGCGCTTCGCGGGCAGCAGGCCGAGGATGCGCCGGATGTCGTGGATGAAGCCCATGTCGAGCATCCGGTCGGCCTCGTCGAGCACCAGGATCTCGATGTGGCGCAGGTCGAGGGTCTTCTGCTGCACGTGGTCGAGCAGGCGCCCGGGCGTGGCGACGACGATGTCGACGCCTCGGCGCAGGTCGGCGATCTGAGGGTTGATGTTGACCCCGCCGAAGATCGCCGCCGCGCGCAGCGAGCAGTTCTTGCCGTAGGTGCGCACGCTGTCGAGGACCTGCGCGGCCAGCTCGCGCGTCGGCACCAGCACCAGGGCGCGGACGTTGCGGCCCGGGCCCTTTGCGTCGAGTATCTGCAGTATCGGCAGGGTGAAGCCGGCGGTCTTGCCGGTGCCGGTCTGGGCGGCGCCGAGCAGATCGCGCCCGGCGAGCACGACCGGGATCGCCAGCGCCTGGATGGGAGTGGGATCGGTGTAACCCTGCTCGGCAATAGCGCTGAGCAGGTCGGCCGTGAGGCCGAGAGAGCGGAATGACGGGGAAATGGCAATCTCCTGAACGATCGGCCTGGGAAGCAGGGCTTCCAACCGGTTCAGGCTGACTTGAAAAAGGTACGCTAACCGGATGACGCGAAA
The DNA here is from genome assembly GCA_016177575.1 of Betaproteobacteria bacterium. GTDB lineage: Bacteria > Pseudomonadota > Gammaproteobacteria > Burkholderiales > SG8-39 > RBG-16-66-20. The sequence goes on along the minus strand of JACOVA010000107.1, from coordinate 5,066 downwards.
CGGAAACTCAGCGCATTATACACGAATCGGGGTCGACCTGGGCGGCACCAAGATCGAGGCCCTGGCGCTCGACCCGGCGGGTCGGGAGGTCTACAGAAAGCGGGTAGCGACCCCGCGCGGCGACTACGACGCCACCGTCGCGGCGATCGCCTCGCTGGTGCGCGACGCGGAGACCGAGCTCGGGATGAGGGCGCGCGTAGGGGTCGGCATGCCGGGCACGATTTCGCGCCTGACCGGGCTGGTGAAGAATTCCAACTCGCTCTGGCTGCTGGGCCGCGCGCTCGGCGACGACCTGTGCAAGGCGCTCGGCCGGGAGGTCAAGCTCGCCAACGACGCGAACTGCTTCGCGCTCTCGGAGGCGGTGGACGGCGCGGGCGCGGGCGCCGAGGTGGTGTTCGGCGTCATCCTCGGCACCGGAGCCGGCTCGGGCGTGGTGGTGCGCGGGCAGGTGCTGACGGGCCCGAACGGGATCGCCGGCGAATGGGGCCATAACCCGCTGCCGCTGCCGGGCGCGGAGGACCTGCCGTTGCCGGACTGCTACTGCGGGCGCAAGGGCTGCATCGAAACCTACCTCTCCGGGCCGGGACTGGCGAGAGATCACGCTGTTTTGACCGGCAACGCCCTGACGCCGGAGGAAATCGTGAGAAAGGGGCACGAAGAAACCCTGTGCCGATACGAGCGGCGGCTGGCGCGCGCGCTGTCGGGGGTGATCAACATCCTCGACCCGGACGTGATCGTGCTGGGCGGGGGCCTGTCGAACCTCGAGCGGCTGTACGCGAACGTGCCGGCGCTGTGGGGGCCTTACGTGTTCTCGGACCACGTGGCGACGCGGCTGGTGCGCAACAGGCACGGCGATGCGAGCGGCGTGCGCGGCGCCGCGTGGCTCTGGGGGCGCTGAAAGAAGCACGTTTTTTAGATGTCCTTGCGGCGGCCGAGCACGATGCGCGCGTAGCGCTGCAGCGTCCAGTAGGCCCAGGCCCAGTCGACGAGCACGACCACGCGGTTGCGGAAGCCGATGAGGAAGAAGATGTGCGCCACCAGCCATAGCAGCCAGGCCGGGTAGCCCGAGAGCTGGAAGCGCCCGAACATCGCGATGGCCTTGTTGCGGCCGATGGTCGCGAGCATGCCGTAGTCGCGATAGCGGAAGGGTCCGGGTTGTTTTTTCTCTAGAGAATTCAAAATGGAAACGGCTGCGTAGCGACCCATCTGCTTGGCCGCGGGAGCGATGCCGGGAACCGGCGGCTGGTGGCTCGGGATCAGCGCCAGGTCGCCGATCACCCGCACTTCGGGGTGCCCCGGCACCGTAAGGTCGGGCTGCACGATGACGCGGCCGGCGCGGTCGAGCGGCACGCCGAGCGTGGCGCCGAGCGGCGAGGCGGCGACGCCCGCCGCCCAGACCACCGTCTTGGCGGCGAGGCGGTCCGCTCCGAGCTGCACGCCGTCGGCGTCGACCCCGGTCACCGGGCGACCGAGCCAGACCGTGACGCCGAGCCGCTCGAGCTGCGCGCGCCCCTTTTCCGAAAGCTCGGGCGGATATGCGGTGAGCACGTGGTCGGCGGCTTCGACCAGCACCACGCGCGCGTTGCGCGGCTCGAAGCGCCGGAACTCGCCGTGCAGCGTGTGGCGCGCGATCTCGGCGAACATGCCGGCCAGCTCGACGCCGGTCGCGCCGCCGCCGATGACGATGAAGGTCAGCCAGGGCGCGCGCCGCGCCGGATCGCTCTCGCGCTCGGCGCGCTCGAAGGCGAGCAGCACGCGGCGCCGGATCTCGAGCGCATCCTCGAGCGTCTTCAGGCCGGGCGCGTGCGGCGCCCAGTCGTCGTGGCCGAAATAGCTGTGCGCGGCGCCGGTGGCGACGATGAGGTGGTCGTAGCCGATCTGCTCGCCGTCCTCGAGCAGCACCGCGCGCCGCGCGAGATCGACGCGCTGCGCGTCGCCCATGAGCACCGTGACGTTGTCCTGCGAGGCGAGCACGGCGCGGATCGGCGCGGCGATCGCCGGCGCGGAGAGTCCCGCGGTGGCGACCTGGTAGAGCAGCGGCTGGAACAGGTGGTGATTGGTGCGGTCGAGCACGGTGACGCGCACCGGCGCGCCGGCGAGCGTGCGCGCGGCGAACAGGCCGCCGAAGCCGCAGCCGAGGATCACGACGTGCGGGGTCATGCGGCTATCATAGCTGCTGCATGGATCTATCCGCCCTGATCGTGCCCGAAACCACCGGCGAGGCGTCGCTGGTGGTCGCCGAGGAGCACACTGCGCCGCGCGTTGGCAGCGGCAGGGTCCACGTCCTCGCCACTCCGGTGATGATCAACCTGATCGAGGCCGCGGCGCTGGCGGCGATCGAGCACAAGCTGCCGCCCGGCTACCAGAGCCTCGGCACCGTGCTCAACGTGCGCCACATCGCCGCGACGCCCGTGGGAATGAAGGTGGTCGCGATCGCCACGGTCGCCTCCGCTGCCGGACGGACGGTGCAGTTCCACGTCAAGGTGCTCGACGAGAAGGAGCTGATCGGCGACGGCGAGCACGAGCGCGTGGTCGTTAACGTAGAGAAATTCGCCCAGCGCGTGCAGCGCAAGCATGCAAAGTGACGTCGCGGTGCTGGGCGCCGGCATGGTCGGCGTCTGCGTCGCCCTGCATCTGCAGGCGCGCGGCCGCTCGGTCGCGCTCGTCGACCGGCGCGGCGCGGCCGAGGAGACCTCGTTCGGCAACGCCGGGCTGATCCAGCGCGAGGGCGTCTACCCCTATGGCTTTCCGCACGACTTCGGCGCGCTGCTGCGCTACGGCCTGAACCGCACCATCGACGCGCACTACCACCCTTCGGCGCTGCCCGGGCTGGCGCCCTTCCTGTGGAAGTACTGGCACTACTCGCGCCCCGCGCGCCACGCGGCGATCGCCAGGCTGTACGCGCGCCTGATCGAGCACTGCGTCGCCGAGCACCAGGCGCTCGCGGCGCAGGCGGGCGCGACGGGGCTGCTGCGGCCGAGCGGCTACCTGAAGCTGTTCCGCACCGAGCGCGAGCGCGACACGCGCTTCGCGGAGGCCGAGCGCTGGCATGCCGAGTTCGGCATCAACTTCCGCACCCTCGACGCCAGGGAGCTGCGCGAGCGCGAGCCGCACCTCGCGCCGGTGCTGGTCGGCGCGCTGCACTGGACCGACCCGGTCAGCGTGAGCGATCCGCAGGCGCTCGCGCTCGCCTACCTGCGCCTGTTCGAGAGTCGCGGCGGCCGCTTCCTGCAGGGCAACGCGATTTCGCTGTACCAGGAAGCGGACGACTGGTCGCTGCGCACCGCGCAGGGACCGCTGCAGGCAGGCGCGGCGGTGATCGCGCTCGGGCCCTGGGCCGACGCGGTGACGCGCATGCTCGGCTACGACCTGCCGCTCGCGGTCAAGCGCGGCTACCACATGCATTACCGCGCCGCCGGCCAGGCGGTTCTCAACACCCCGTCGCTCGACGTCGAGCGCGGCTACTTCCTCGCCCCCATGCAGCGCGGCATCCGCCTCACCACCGGCGCCGAGTTCGCGCTGCGCGACGCGCCCCGCACCCCGGTGCAGCTCGGGCGCGCCGAGCCGATCGCGCGGGAGCTCTTTCCCCTCGCCGAGCGGCTCGACGCCGAGCCCTGGATGGGATCGCGCCCCTGCACGCCGGACATGATGCCGATCATCGGCCGGGCGCACCGCCACGCCAACCTCTGGTTCGCGTTCGGCCACGCGCACCACGGCTTCACCCTCGGCCCGGTGACAGGCCGCCTGATTGGCGAGATGATCGCGGGGGAGACGCCGTTCATCGACCCGCGGCCGTACCAGGCGGATCGTTTCTGACCTTGAATGCTTTTGCGCAAAAGATAATTGCCCTCACGGGCGCATCGGAAGGCATCGGCGCCGAGCTCGCGCGCCAGCTCGCCGCGGAGGGGACGTCGCTCGCGCTTTGCGCGCGGAATTTTTCCCGCCTCGAAGCCGTCGCCGCCGAATGCCGCGCGCGCGGCGCGCAGGCGTTCGCAGTTCGTTGTGATGTTTCCGTCGAAAGTGAATGTAAAGCCTTTGTAGAACAAACCGTTTCGAATTTCGGCGGCCTCGATATCCTGGTCAACAACGCCGGCGTCTCGGGGCACGCGCGCTTCGAGGAGGTGACCGATTTCGCCTGGTACGAGCAGATGATGCGCATCAACTACTTCGGCAGCCTGTGGTGCACCCGCTACGCCCTGCCGCACCTCAAGGCGCGCCGCGGCCAGCTGGTCGCCATCTCCAGCCTCGCCGGCAGGACCGGCGTTCCCGGCCGCACCGCTTACAGCCCGAGCAAGGCCGCCCAGTCGCTGTTCTTCGAAGTGCTGCGCCTCGAGCTGAAGCAAAGCGGCGTGGACGTCACCATCGTCTACCCCGGCATCGTCGCCACCGCGATCCGCCTCCGCGGCTACGGCGCCGACGGCAAGCCCGCCGGCAAAAGCGGACTCAAAGAGGAGGGGGCGATGTCCGTAGCAGAATGCGCGCGCCAGATCGTCGCCGCGATCGCCTCGCGCAAGCGCGACCTGGTGATGACCCTGCAAGCCAGGGCCGGCCTCTGGCTCAAGCTCGCCGCCCCGGACCTCGTCGACCGCATGGTGCTGCGGGCGGTGAAAAAGGTTTAGGAGCACAAATGGCCGTGCCGTGGCTCGCCGTCGGAAAACTGGTCCTCGCGAACCTCGATACGGTCATTGGGGTGGTGAAGCCCGCGTTCACCCGAAAGAAGGTCGAGGCTCTTCCGAGTCAGACAGATCTCCTGAATGAACAGATCGCCGAGCTTCAGGCGGCAGCGTCAGGCAACGCGGAGCAAATCAAGCAGCTTGCGGCGCAACTGAAGGAAGTCGTCACCGCGGTAGAGCAGGCCGCAGCGAGCGCTGCGTCGGAGCGCAGGATACTGCGGAGGCTATGTCTTGCGGCTATGGCGATCTCGGTCGTGTCAATTGTTGCGGTCATAGCGTCGATTATCGGCCGCTGATCGACAGCACAGTTACTAGACGGGTCGGGCGCCGAACAGCAACGGGTGCGCCCAGAAGAAGAGCGCGTAGAGCGCGAGGCCGATGGCCGGGTTGCGC
>JACOVA010000106.1 GCA_016177575.1 Betaproteobacteria bacterium | reverse complement strand
GTTCTCGAGCCTGGGATCGTCAGGCGACACGACTGGCGGCGGATCGGCGCGCATACGCGTCAGGATAGCACCGCGAGGTCCGTTCGGACGCGAGCCGGACCGGGTGGGCGGCGGCCCCCTGCCTCGTTCTAGGCCGGGACGCGCGAGAGCGCAAAGCACACCGCGCCGTCGCGGTTCTCGGCGAGCCTGAGCGCGTAGCCGCTCGTCTCGGCGTGGCGCGCGGCCTGGTACAGGCCGATGCCGAGGCCCTCGCCCGAGCGCACCGGCGCTCGCAGCAGGCCGCCCGCGACCTCGGCCGGCACCGCCTTGCCGCTGTCGCGGACGCGCAGCTCCGGCCCATCCTTGCCGCACAGGATGGTGGCGCGGATGCCGATCGCCTGGCCGGCGGCGCGCTTGGCGAGCGCGTTCTGCAGCAGGTTGTCGGCGACGCTGTCGAACAATGCCTTCGGCACCCGCAGCTCGGGATCGAGCCCCGCCGCCGAGAACTCGACCCCCTGCGCCTGGTACTGCCGGCCGAGCGCCTCCCACCATTCGCGCAGCGCCACCTGCTGCGGCTCTTCGTCGCCGGGGCGCTGCAGCTTCTCCAGCGTCGCCTGCAGGCGCTGCGTGATCGCCGGCAGCTGGCGGCGCATCAGCGCCTGCAGGCCGGGGGTGTCGTCCTGCGCGGCGACCGAGCACAGCACGTTGAGCGACTGCAGCAGGTTCTTCACGTCGTGCGTCAGGCGCGCGCCGGTCTCGTGCACCGCCTGCAGGTAGCTCGCCTCGCGCAGCTTCTGCTCGCGCAGCTTGGCGGCGTAGAACTCGCCGAGCAGCTGCCCGAGCAGATGCATGTGCCACTGCAGCGCCGGGCTGGTGCGGTAGCGCGAGAAGATCGTCAGCTCGAGGTCGCGGCTCTCGTAGAGCACCGCGTGGTCGCTGCGCTCGCCGGTCTCGCCGTGCTGGCCGGCCGCCTCCCAGGCGGCGCCGGCGATCCAGGGCAGGCGCGCGAGCCCCGCCACGCCCTCGGCGAGGAAGCGCTCCGGCCGCGCCTCGAGCTGCGAGAGCTCGGCGAGGAAAAACAGCCACTTCTCGACCGGCAGCCCGATCGAGAACAGGTACCTGGAAAAAAAGACGTTCAGCCCCGCGTAGCCGGTGCGCGGATTCCAGGCCAGGCCGAGCACGAAGATCGAGCCGGCGATCAGGAACACGGTGTTGGTGAGCGCCTCCAGGTAGGCAATCCGCCCCAGGGTCATGAAAGTGAAGCTGCCGAGGATCACCATGCCGAGCACCAGCATGAGGAAGATGCTGTAGAAGAAATCGATGACCTGCGGCGCCTCGGGCGCGTCCGGCTCCGCGGGCATGAGCGCGAGCGCGACCAGCAGCAGCGGCAGCCCGTATTCGGCCAGCGTGCGGATCTCGGGCGCGACCTCGCGGCGCGGCGCGATCTCGGGCAGGATGATGATCGCGAGCAGCGCCAGCAGGTAGATCAGCACGAGGAGGTAGCTGCGCCGCTGCCAGCGCGCCTGATGCAGGAACACCTTGCCGCCCACCAGCCCGGCGAGCACCACCACCCAGAAAGCGAGCAGCCACCAGCTCAGCCACAGCATCACCGCGACCGCGCCCAGCGCAATGAACGCGCCTTGCGTCAGGCTGATGCGCTGCTCGCCGCGCAGGAACGGCTGCCACAGCAGCAGCAGCCCGAGATGCGCGAGCAGCAGCGCCCGCGCCCAGTTGTCGGCGGTGCCGCGCAGCACCGCCACGTGCAGCAGCGCCAGCATGGCGATGACGACGAAGCGCCAATGCCTCTGGCTGAGACTCCAGGCGGCGCTCGCCAGAGGCGAGGAGGCGGGGACAGCCGGGCTCGGTGCTTGCATGTGGGGTGGGCGGTGACTAGTCTAGCGCACCGCCCTACAGGCCGCGCCGATGCCGCGCTCTTCCCGCCCCGCTTTGGTCGTCGCCCGCTACGCCGTGATCGAGGCGCTGCGTAGCGGGCTGCCGTGGCTCGCTGGCGCGTGCCTGCTCGCCGCGCTCGGACTCGCCGGCTTTCTGTCCAGGGTCGCGATCACCGAGGGCGCGGCGCTGCAGGCCGCGACCAGCGCCGCGCTGCTGCGCGCCTGCGCGGTGTTCTTGATCGCGGCGCACGTCGTCGCCAGCGTCGCGCGCGAGGCGAACGACAAGGGACTGGAGCTCGCGCTCGCGCTGCCGATCTCGCGCCCCGCCTACTATCTGGGCAAGCTGCTCGGCTTCGCCTGCTGCGCCGCGCTGCTCGCGACGCTGTTCGCGCTGCCGCTGCTCTTCTGGGCGCGGCCCGCCGATCTCGCCGCGTGGTGGATCTCGCTCGCCGCCGAAGCAGCCATGGTCGCGGCCGCGGCGCTGTTCTTCGCCTCGGCGCTGTCGCAGACCGTGGCGGCGATCGCCGCCGCCGCCGGCCTCTACCTGCTCGCGCGCGCGATGCCGGCGATCCAGGCGATCGCCGGCGGCCCGCTCGCCGATGACACGCTGGCCGGCGGCGCCGCGCGCTGGGTCGTAGACGCGCTCGCGCTGCTGCTGCCGCGCCTGGATGCGGTCGCGCGCAGCGACTGGCTGCTCTACGGAGCTCCGGCGGCGGACGAGCTTGCGCTCGCGCTCGCCGGTCTGGCGCTCTATGGCGTGCTGCTCGCCGCCGCGGGACTGTTCGATTTCGCGCGCAGAAACCTGTGAGGCACGCGAACGGCGCCGAACGTCCCGTGGCCGCGGTTCCGCGCTGGATCCTGTGGCTGCTCGCCGCCGCGCTCGTTGCACAGCTGGCGGGGCGGAGCGCGCAGCACCCGCAGCTGCCATCGGCCGCCGATCTGCCGCCCGCGCCCAACGCGAACGCGCTGCGCGCAGCGAGCCTCGCCGAGCCGGCGGCGCTCGCGCGCCTGGCCATGGTCTGGCTGCAGGCCTTCGATTCGCGCGGCGACAACGTCATTCCCTACCAGCGGCTCGACTACGTGCGCCTGATCGACTGGCTGCGCGCGATTCTCGCTCTCGACCCGCGCAGCGACTATCCGCTGTTCGCGGCCGCGCGCGTCTACGCCGAGAACCCCGACCCGGACAAGATGCGCAGGGTGCTCGATTTCATCGCCGCCGAGTTCGCCGCCGACCCCGACCGGCGCTGGCCGGCGCTCGCGCACGCCGCGCTGCTCGCCAAGCACCGGCTCAACGACCTCGCGCTTGCGCGCCGCTATGCCGCGATGCTCGAGCGCCTGACCAGCGACGAATCGGTTCCGCTGTGGGCAAGGCAGATGGAGGTCTTCATCCTTGAGGACATGAACGAGCTCGAAGCGGCCAAGGTGATGCTCGGCGGCCTGCTCGCCACCGGACGCATCCGCGACCCGGGCGAGCGGCGCTTTCTCGAAGCGCGGCTCGGGGAGCTCGAGCGGCGCATAGCCGAGGCGGCAAAGCGCGGCAATCGTTGAAGAATCGTCAAAAGTGTCGGTTTTCCGACGGAAACTTCAACGAAATTGACCAAAACCGGCCTTTTAGCCCTGTTTTGGCCTGGTACGCGGCTTGCGGCGAGTGTACTACTCGTTATCTCCGGGGGAGTTGGACCATGAAACGCGCACAGGTTGGCTTCACGCTGGTCGAGATTGCCATCGTCCTGGTCATCATCGGGCTGCTGCTGGGCGGCATCCTGAAGGGCCAGGAGATGATCACCCAGGCGAAGATCAAGAACGTGGTCGCCGACTTCTCCGGCATCTCCGCCGCCTATTACGGCTACCAGGACCGCTATCGCGCGATCCCGGGCGACGACAGCGGCGCAGCCGCGCGCTGGACGGGCGCCGGCATTCCGGCGACCCCGGCTACCGGCGCCTACGGGAACGGAATCGTAAGCGGCTCGTACAACACCCAAACTGCGAACGAGGAATCGCGCCTGTGGTGGCTCATGCTGCGGCAAGCCGGGTTCGTGTCCGGAAGCGGCCAGAGCCAGCCGTTCAACGCGGTGACCGGGATGATCGGGGTGCAGACCGGCGACGGCGCGGCGACCCCGGCGGCGACCCTGCTCAACGTCGCCGGCGGCAACGGCTTCGTCGGCCTGCTCATCTGCTCGGCGGGACTGCCCGACAAGATCGCGATCGCGGTCGATACGCAGATGGACGACGCCTCCTCGGCCACGGGCACGGTACGCGGCCTGATCCAAGCGGCACCGAACCCGAACGTCGGCACGGCGCAGGTCGCGACGCCGGCGTACGCGGAAACCGGGACCAACATCTACACGCTCTGTCGCTCGCTGTAATCCGGGTCGGGGGAAAGGAAGCCGGCGCAAGCCGGCTTTTTTTCGCCCGCGCGCCTCAGCCCTGCAGCAGGCGGATCTCCGCGGCGGCGAGCAGCTCGGGCACGCCG
>JACOVA010000103.1 GCA_016177575.1 Betaproteobacteria bacterium | reverse complement strand
GCGTTGCCCCGCTCGGCGGCGTTGTCGAGCGCGAGCTTCGGGGGCACCTTGCCCTCCCATACCGCCTCCAGCTCCTCCTCCAGGATTTCGCGGATCCGGGCGAACTCGCCGAGCCGGATGCCGCGCGATTCGCGCGTGGGCGCGTTCAGCAGCAGCTGGCGGATCGCGATTATCTGGCCCGGGTGGACCGCGTAGTAGCCCTGCTTGAGCGTGTACTCGTACGCGGCGCGCGTCACCGGCACGTAGCCGGTGCGCTGATGCCACTCGGCCTGCACCTCGGGCCGCGCCAGGTAGCCGAGCAGCTTCGCCGCGCCGCGGTACTCGCCGCTCGTGCGTCCCGCCATCACCCACAGCCCGGCGCCGCCGATCAGCGAATGATGCGGCGCGCCCTTCACGTCGTCGTAGAAGGGCAGCTGCGCGACGCCGAACTCGAAGCCGGCGCTGCGACGCAGCCCCGCCGAGCTCGAAGAGGCGGCGGTCAGCATCGCGCACTCGCCGCGGGCGAAGCGCTGCTCGCCCTCGATGCGCCGCCCGCTGTAGGTGAAATAGCCCGCGCGCGCCCAGGACGAGAGCATCGATACGTGGCGCACCATCAGATGCGTGTTGAAGGTCAGCTTGGCGTCGAGCCCTGCCAGGCCGTTGTCGCGCGTGGCGAAGTCCTGGTTGTGCCAGGTGCTCGTGTTCTCGATCTGCACCCACGCCGGCCAGACGGTGGTGAATACGCACTCGTATCCGGCCTCGGAGAGCGCCTCCATCGCCTTGGGCATCTCGTACCAGGTCGCCGGCGGGCGCTCGGGGTCGAGTTTCGCTTTGCGGAATGCGGTCTTGTTGTAGAACAGGATCGGCGTCGAGAGGTTGAACGGCAGCGCGAGCAGCCGCCCGGCATCGTCCGAGAAGTAGCTGGCGACCGCCGGCAGAAACGATTTCGCCTCGATGCGCTCGGAGTTTTCGCCCGCCACCTGCCAGAGCGGCCGGAAGGCGCTGCGCGCGGCCATCATGTGCGCGGTGCCGACCTCGTAGACCTGCACCAGATGCGGCCCGTTGCCGGCGCGCTGCGCGGCGAGCGCGCCGATCATCGTGTCCTCGTAGCTGCCCTTGTGCGTCGCAACCACCCAGAATTGCTTCTGCGTGTCGTTGAAACGCTGCACCAGGCTGTCGAGGACGTCGCCGAGCGCGCCGCCGAGCGAATGCCAGAGGCGAATCTCTGTCTGCGCGCGCGCCGCGCCGCTGCCGAGCGCAGCAAACAGAATCGCAATTACGATGCGACGCATGAGAGGCGCATTGTATGATGCCGCGATGGCCGCGCTGCACGAGCTTTCCGCCCTCGAGGCGGCAGCGCAATACGCGAGCGGCGCGCTTTCGCCCGTGGAAGTCGTGCGCGCCTGCCTGGACCGCGTTGCCGCCTGCGAGCCGCGCCTCAATGCGATGTACCGCCTCGATCGCGAGGGAGCGCTCCTCGCGGCGCGCGCAGCCGAGGCCCGTTGGCGCGCCGGGCAGCCGCTGTCGCCCCTCGACGGCGTGCCGGCGACGCTCAAGGAAAATCTCTACACCAAGGGCGACCCGGCGCCGATCGGCACGCGCGCCAACGAGGATGCGCCGCCGCAGCCGGCGGATTGCCCTCCGGCGGCCAGGCTGCGCGAGGCGGGCTGCGTGCTGCTCGGCAAGACCACCATGCCCGACTTCGGCATGCTGTCCTCCGGGCTGTCGAGCGTCCACGGCGTCACGCGCAACCCCTGGCGGCTCGACCGCAACACCTCGGGGTCGAGCTCGGGGGCCGGCGCGGCGGCGGCGGCCGGATACGCGCCGCTGCATCTCGGCACCGATATCGGCGGGTCGCTGCGCCTGCCGGCGACGCATTGCGGAGTCTATGCGCTCAAGCCGAGCCTCGGCCGCGTGCCGATCCACCCGCCCTACCTCGGGCGCGTCGCCGGCCCGATGACGCGCTCGGTGGCGGCCAGCGCCGCGCTCATGAGCATGCTTGCTAAACCGGACGCACGCGATTTCATGAGCTTGCCCTTCGAGGAAATCGATTTTCGCGGAGGAAGCGAAAAGAAAATCGAGTTCAAAACGCTGAGAATCGGCTTCCTGCCCGACATGAAGGCCGGGCTGCCGGTGCATCCCGAGGTGCGCGCGGCGGCCGCGGCCGCGGCCGGGGCGCTCGCCTCCGCAGGCGCTCAGGTGGAGGAGATGCCGTCCTTCCTCACCCCGGAGCTGCTCGACGGCATGGCGCGGTTCTTCGAAGCCCGCTCGCACAACGACTTCATGCAGTTGTCGCCCGCGAAGCAGGCCAAGGTGCTGCCCTTCATCGCCGAGTGGTGCACCTGGCGCGCGCGAGGCTTCAGCGGGCGCGACGTCATGGCCGCCTACGCGAGCTATGTCGAGTTGCGCGAGGTGACGACGAGAGCCTGCCTGCCCTACGACTACGTGATCTCGCCCACCTCGCCGATCCTGCCCTACGAGGCCGAGCTCGCCTGCCCGGGGAACGACCCGCACAACGCGCTGCCGCACATCGCCTTCACGGTGCCCTACAACATGTCGGAGCAACCGGCGGCCTCGCTCAACTGGACCTACAGCGCCGACGGGCTGCCGATCGGCGTGCAGCTGATCGGCAGGCGCTTCGACGATCTGGGCGTGCTGCGCCTGTCGCGCGCGCTCGAGCAGCTGCGTCCGGCGCAGCGCGCGTGGCCGGATCCCCTCTGACGCCTAGCAGAACGGCGAGGGCTGCATTTGATCTAGATCAAAACGCAGGAGATTCAATCCCCTAGCATGCTGCGGCTCAGGGGGAAGGGATTTGGTCGGGATTGCGACGGCGTTGACCGGCTTCGCCGGGCTGGAAGTCAGGCGGTCCGAGGAGGACTGGGTCATCCTGATACGCAGAGCCGATTTCACGGCTGACCCGGTGTTCGCGACTTTTCACGGCAAGGAACTGAACGCGCAGGACATCGCGCGCTTGCTGCCGCATTGGGCGTCCCTGCAATGGGCGCAGGTGCCCGCCAACATGCTTTCGACCTCCGAGTCGTGCGCGCAGGACGGCCAATACCAGGTGAGCCTGCGCGCGGCGCCTGGGAGCAGCAAGCTCCACATCGAAGCAATCGACGCCTTCCGGCGCTTCATGGCGCAGCGCTAGCCGCGATAGGCGGGTCCGAGCGGGCGCAGGCGCACGCCCTTGCGCAGCCTGGTCCACTTGAACTCGGAGGGGTCGGCGAGCGCAGGGCCGGGGGACTTCACCACCAGCACCTCGCTCGCGATCGGCTCGAAGTCGGCACGGAAGTGCACCGAGCTCTTGAGCGCGACGATGCGGCAGCGGCGCGGCTCGACGCCGAGGTGGCGCAACATCTCCTGGTCGGCGGCCTGGCATTTGCGCGAGGCAAGGGCGACGCGCACGCCCGGCGCCGACCTGCTGCGCAGCAGCGCCATCGGCCCGAGGTTCATGCGAAAGCCCTTGAACATGGGGCCGGTGCAGGTGAACCTGCCCTCGCCCAGCTGCTCGACGCTGAATTCGCCGCAGAACGGGAAATCGCCGGGGATGCGGGACAAGCCACCGAGGGAAAAGGGCAGCGTCCTGCCCTGACCCGCTTCGTGCGCGCGCTTCGCCGAGCCGGGATCGATGAGAAGGCCAAGAACGGCATCGCTCGCGTCCTGCTTCACCAGCTCCGCGAGCAGCCCGGTCGTGTCGCCGTTGCCGCCTGCGCCGGGATTGTCCTGCGTATCGGCGAGCACCACCGGTGCGCCGGGCTCGCCACGCAGGCGCGCGCGCCGCACCGCGTCGCCGGGCGCGTGCAACTCCAGGGCGAAGTCCTTTTCCGCGTCGGATACCTGTCCATGCAATTCTCTTACCGCTCTGGAAATCAAGTCCCGATCAAAACCATAGCCAAAAACCGCCATTCCGCAATCCGGAAAATCCGCCATTGGGAATCCAGGGGTGAACGAAAGCGAAGCACCCTGGATTGCTTCCAAGGCCCGCAAGCTCGAATAAATTCCCCTGCAAGGCTCGATGAAGGAGCACTGCGAGGGAATTCCCGTGAGGTAGTCGAGCGTGCGCATGGCCTTCGCCGGGCGCTCGCCCCGCTTCAGCATCGCCTGCAGGAGCGCTGCGGCGCGCGCACCGGTCTCGGCCATGTCGACGTGCGGATAGGTGCGGTAGGCGACCAGCGCGTCGGCGCGCTCGAACATCGCGCGCGTGACGTTGGCGTGCAGGTCGAGGCTCGCGGCGATCGGCACGCCCGGGCCCACCGTCTCGCGCACGCGGCGCAGGACCTCGCCCTCGCCGTCCTCGTGCGCCTCGGTCACCATCGCGCCGTGAAGATCGAGATACACGCCCTCGACCGGAAGCTGCCTTTTCAATTGAGAAATCATCTGTCCGACGATGCGTTCGAAGGCGTCCGTGGTGACCTGCGCCGAGGGGCTGGCCGCGGCCCAGGCGGTGGCGGCGAGCTCGTGCCCGGCCGCGCGCAACGCCGCGATCGCGCCCGCGGCAGGGATGTTGGCGCCCTCGACCGCGCCGAACAGCGACGCGCCGTATTGCACGCCGGGCCAGCCGCCACCCGCCTCGAAGGCCGGGTAGTCGGCCTTCGAGGGCGCAAAGGTGTTGGTCTCGTGCTGCATGCCGCCGATTGCGATACGTGCCATGCCCTGATACCCTGTTTTGGGATGTTTCTCTGAAGGGATTTTCTCATGCGTAAGCTGATTTCCTTGCTGATGTTCGCAGCGGCGTTCGGCGCCGCAAATGCTCAAGACAAAGTGCTGCGCGTGGTGCCGCACTCGAACCTGAGCATCCTCGACCCGATCTGGACCACCGCCTACATGAGCCGCAACCACGGCTACATGATCTACGACACCCTGTTCGGCACCGACGAGAAGAGCCAGATCAAGCCGCAGATGGTGGAGAGCTGGAAGCTGTCCGCCGACAAGAAGACCTGGGACTTCACGCTGCGCAAGGGCCTCGCGTTCCACGACGGCAAGCCGGTGACGGGCGAGGACGTGGTCGCGTCGCTCGCGCGCTGGGGCAAGCGCGACGCCATGGGCGTCGCCATGATGGGCTTCGTCGACAAGATGGAGGCGACCGGGGCCGACTCCTTCCGCATCTCGCTCAAGGAGCCCTGCGGCTTCGTGCTGGAGGCGCTCGGCAAGCCCTCCTCCAACGTGCCCTTCATCATGCCGAAGCGCATCGCCGAGACCGACGCCTTCAAGCAGATCGAGGAGCACATCGGCTCGGGCCCCTACGTCTTCGTAAAAGAGGAGTTCAAGCCCGGCGACAAGGCGGTGTACGCGAAGAACGCCAAGTACGTGCCGCGCAAGGAGCCGCCCTCGGGCTCGGCGGGCGGCAAGCGCGTGTACGTCGACCGCGTCGAGTGGAACCTCGCGCTGCGCGACGCGCAGGCGCAGGTCAACGCGCTGCAGAAGGGCGAGGTGGACATCGTCGAGCAGCCCTCCTTCCCGCTCATACCGGGGCTGAAGAAGGACCCGAACATCGTCGTCTACAACTACAGCCCGGTGCCGCTGCAGTACATGGCGCGCTTCAACCACCTGCACAAGCCCTTCGACAACCCGCAGGTGCGCCAGGCCGCGATGGCGGCGTTCGCGCAGGAGCCGTTCCTGCGCGCGCAGGTGGGCGTGAAGGAGCTCTACAAGAAGTGCCCCTCGATGTTTACCTGCGGCACGCCCTACGCGAGCAGCGCGGGCAGCGACATCCAGGCGAAGTCGAACATGAAAAAGGCGCAGGCGCTGCTCAAGGCCTCGGGCTACGACGGCACGCCGGTGGTGCTGATGAAGCCGACCGATCTGGCGGCAATCGACAAGCTGCCCGACGTCGCCGCGCAGCTGCTCAGGCAGGCGGGCTTCAAGGTGGACCTGCAGGCGATGGACTGGCAGACCCTGGTCGGCCGGCGCGCCAAGAAGGATCCGCCCGACAAGGGCGGCTGGAACATGTTCCTCACCGCCTGGCAGGGGCCGGACATCTGGAACCCGATCGCCAACGCGGCGCTCGACACGCGCGGCGAGGCCTCGGGCTGGTTCGGCTGGGGCAAGGACGACAAGATCGTCGAGCTGAAGAGCCAGTTCATGCGCGAGACCGACGCGGCGAAGAGAAAGAAGCTCGCCGAGGCGATCCAGGCGCGGGCGTTCGAAGTCGCGACCCACGTGCCGCTCGGGGAGTTCGACGCGCCGCTCGCGGCGCGCAAGAACATCAGCGGGCATTTCCGCCAGACCGGTAATTTCTACTGGAACTTGAAGAAGAACTGATGGCTCCCCGCTTGCGCGGGGACGACGTGTCAAATGGCGACGGCCCCTGAGCGGGGCCGTTTTTTTGCATGCTGACCTTCATCCTGCGCCGCATCGCCGCGACCGTCCCGGTGCTGCTGATCGTCGCGGTGCTGGTGTTCCTGGTGCTGCGCCTGGCGCCGGGCGACCCGGCGGCGATCCTGGCCGGCGACGCGGCCTCGACCGAGCAGATCGCGCGCATCCGCACCGGGCTCGGCCTCGACCGCCCGATCCTGGCACAGTTCGGCATCTGGATCGGCAACGTCCTGCAGGGCGACCTGGGCGAGTCGTTCTACTACAAGACCAAGGTGGCGACGCTGATCGGCCAGCGCCTCGAGCCCACGCTCGCGCTCTCCACGCTCACCATCCTGATCGCGGTCGCGGTCGCGGTGCCGCTCGGCGTGCTCGCCGCGTGGCGTTTCGGCGGCTGGTTCGACCGCGCGCTCATGGGTTTGTCGGTGCTCGGCTTCTCGGTGCCGGTGTTCGTGCTCGCCTACATCCTGATCTACGTCGTCTCGCTCAGGCTGGGGCTGTTGCCGGTGCAGGGCTACCAGCGCATCGGCGACGGCTTCTGGACCTTCCTGCGCCACCTGGTTCTGCCCTCGGTCACGCTGTCGGTGATCTACATCGCGCTGATCGCCCGGGTGACGCGCGCCTCGGTGCTGGAGGCGCTGGGCGAGGACTACATCCGCACCGCGCGCGCCAAGGGCCTGCCCGAGATCCGCGTGCTGGTCCACCATGCGCTCGCCAACGCCGCGGTTCCCATCGTGACCGTGATCGGCATCGGCATCGCGCTGCTGATCGGCGGCGTGGTGGTCACCGAATCCGTCTACGCGATCCCGGGGCTGGGCCGGCTCACCGTGGACGCGGTGCTGGCGCGCGACTTCCCGACCATCCAGGGCGTGATCCTGTTCTTCTCCTTCGCTTACGTGCTGATCAACTTCCTGATCGACCTCTCGTACGTGTTCCTCGACCCGCGCATCCGCTACTGACGAACATGATCCTGGGCAACTGGTCGGTACGCATCGGCGGCGGCGCCCTCGCCGCCCTGGTGCTGATCGCCCTCGCCGCGCCGTGGCTGGGGACGGTCGATCCGACGCTGTTCGACGCCGCCAGCCGGGACCTGCGCCCGGGCGAGGCGGGCGAGATCACCGACCTGGACGGCGAGACCATGAAGCACGTCTTTCTCATGGGCTCGGACTCCTTCGGCCGCGACGTCTACAGCCGGGTGATCTACGGCACGCGCGTGTCGCTGCTGGTCGGCATCCTGTGCGCGCTGCTCGCGCTCTCGATCGGCATCGTGTGCGGCCTGGCGAGCGGCTACCTGCGCTGGCTGGACGGCCTGCTGATGCGCTTCATGGACGGCCTGATGGCGATCCCGGCGATCCTGGTCGCGATCGCGCTGGTGGCGATGTGGCGTGGCAGCCTCGCCACGGTGGTGGTCGCGATCGCGATTCCCGAGATTCCGCGCGTCACGCGCCTGGTGCGCTCGCTCGTGCTCACGATCCGCGAGGAGCCCTACGTCGAGGCGGCGATCGCGCTCGGCACGCCGACGCGCAAGATCATGTTCGGCCACATCCTGCCGAACTGCATCGCGCCGCTGGTGGTGCAGGCGACCTACATCTGCGCCTTCTCGATCCTGGTCGAGGCGATCCTGTCCTTCCTCGGCGTCGGCCTGCCGCCCGACATCCCGACCTGGGGCAACGTCATGGCCGAGGGCCGCGCGCAGTTCAACGACTATCCGCACAACATCTTCTTTCCGGGCGTGTTCCTCGCCGCGACCGTGCTCGCGGTCAACATCCTCGGCGACGGGCTGCGCGACACGCTCGATCCGAAGATGGCCAAGCGGGTATGAGCGTTCTGGCATTGAGCGGATTGACGATCGGCCTGCCCGCCGGCGCCGAGCGGCCCGAGGCGGCCTCGCGCGTCTCCCTCACGGTCGAGCGCGGCGAGATCGTCTGCCTGGTCGGCGAGTCGGGCTCGGGCAAATCGGTGATCGCGCAGAGCGTGATGGGCCTGCTGCCCGCCAGTCTGCCGATTCGCGCGGGCACGATCTCGCTCATGGACGAGAACATCTCCCGCGTGCCGGAAGCAAGGCTGCGCCAGCTGCGCACCACGCGCATGTCGATGATCTTCCAGGAGCCGATGACCGCGCTCAACCCGGTCATGACCTGCGGCGACCAGATCGAGGAGGTGCTGCGCTTCCACAGCGAAATGCGCTTGCCTGAAAGAAAAAGGAAAATCCTCGACATCGTGCGCGAGGTGGCGCTGCCCGATCCGCAGCGCATGATCGCCTCCTACCCGCACCAGCTCTCCGGCGGCCAGCGCCAGCGCATCATGATCGCCATGGCGCTGGTGCTCGATCCGGCGCTGCTGATCGCCGACGAGCCGACCACCGCGCTCGACGTCACGACTCAGTCGCAGATTCTGACTTTGATTCTTGAACTGCAAAAAAGACATGGCACCGGGGTGCTGTTCATCACGCACGATTTCGGCGTCGTCGCCGAGATCGCCCACCGCGTCGCGGTGCTGCGCCTGGGCGAGCTGGTCGAGCTCGGGCCGCGCGACGAGGTGCTGAAGCGGCCGCGGCACGAATACACCCGCATGCTGATCGGCTCGGTGCCGACGCTGACTCCGAAGATGCGGCCGCACGCGCGCCCCGCGCTGCAGGATGCGCCGCTGGTGCTCGAGACCCGCGAGCTCTGCAAGACCTACGCCGAGCGCCGCTGGCTCGGGCCGCGGCGCGAGGTGCGCGCGGCACAGGACGTCACGCTCGAGGTGCGCCGCGGCCAGACGCTCGGCATCGTCGGCGAATCCGGCTCGGGCAAGTCGACGGTCGCGCGCTGCATCGTGCGCCTGGTCGAACCGAGCGGCGGCCAGATCCGGCTCGGCGGCGTCGATATCGCGCGCATGCCGGCGCGCACGCTGCGGCCGCTGCGGCGCCGCGTGCAGATCGTGTTCCAGGACCCGTACCGCTCGCTCAATCCGCGGCGCACGGTCGGCGAGGCGATCATCGAGGGGCCGCTCAATTACGGCGTGCCGCGCCGCGAGGCGCTGGAGCGCGCGCGCCGCCTGATGGAGCTGGTGCGTATGGACGCGCAGGCGCTCGCGCGCTACCCGCACCAGTTCTCCGGCGGCCAGCGCCAGCGCATCTGCATCGCGCGCGCGCTGGCGATGGAGCCCGAGCTGCTGGTCGCTGACGAGGCGGTGTCGGCGCTCGACGTCTCGGTGCAGGCGCAGGTGCTGCAGCTGCTCGAGGAGATCCGCACCCGGCTCGACCTGGCGATGCTGTTCATCACGCACGACCTGCGCGTCGCCGCCCAGGTGTGCGACCACGTCGCCGTGATGCAGCGCGGCCGCATCGTCGAGTATGGCGCCGCCGAAGAGGTGTTCCTGCGTCCCCGGCACGAATACACGCGCGCGCTGTTCGATGCCGCCCCGGGGCGCGGCTTTGCTTTTGCTTCAACGTAGAATCGATCCATGGACCGGCTCGACCAAGCGCAGATTTCCGTTCCCGGGCTTGAAATCCGGGTGCTCGAGCGCTGCACGTCCACCAACGCCGTCCTGCTCGCGGAAGATGCGGCGCATCCCGTGCTGCTCGCGGCCGAAGTCCAGACCGGCGGCCGCGGCAGGCGCGGCCGCAAGTGGCATTCCGCGCCCGGCGCGGGGGCGACGTTCTCGATCCTGCGCCGCATGCGCTGCGCTGCGCGGCGGCTCTCCGGGCTTTCGCTCGCGGTCGGGGTGGCCGCGGCGCGCGCGCTGCGCGCCCTCGGCGCCGGCGCGGTGGCGCTCAAGTGGCCGAACGATCTGCTGGTCGGCGAGGCCAAGCTGGGCGGAATCCTGATCGAAACGCGGCAGCAGGGATCCGCGACCAGCGTGGTGGTCGGCATCGGCATCAACTGCCGTCGCCGGCCCGCGCAGGGCGCGCGGCTGCGCCGCCGCGCGATCTCGCTCGAGGCGCTGCTGCGGCCCGCCCCGGCGCGCAACGCCGTGATCGCGGCGGTCGCGCGCGAGGTGCTGCGGGCGCTCGAGGCCTTCGAGCGCTCGGGGCTGCCCGGGTTCGTCGACGACTGGCGTGCGCTGCACGCGCACGAAGGCCAGCGGCTGCGCGTACGCCTTGACGACGGCCATAGCGTGAGCGGATTCGCGGACGGCGTGGCACCTGACGGGGCTCTGCGCCTGCGCACCCGTTCCGGGACCAGGGAAGTGTCGAGCGGCCGCGTCGTTTCTGCACGAGCGGCGCGCGCGCCGCGGGCCCGGGCCGCGTGATCCTGGCGATCGACGCCGGCAATTCGCGCGTCAAGTGGGGCTGGTATGTCGCCGGCAGGCGCGGCAGCGGCCACTGGTCGAGCATCGCCACGGTGTCGCTGATCGAGTTCGCTGCCACGAGCGACCACATCAACCCGTTCTCCGCGACGCACGAGAATCCGTCGCGCATCGTGATCTCGAATGTCGCGGGCGAGGGCGCGCACCAGCTGCTCGTCAACTGGCTCAGCATTTTCGATGCCGAGCCGCTGTGGGTGAAGGGCGAGCGCGAGCTGTGCGGCGTGAAGAACCGCTACCATCGCCCGGAGCAGCTCGGCCCCGACCGCTGGGCCTCGCTGATCGCGGCGCGCGCGCTCGAGCCGGGCCGCAGCTGCCTGGTGGTCAACGCCGGGACCGCGACCACCGCCGACGCGCTCTCGGGCGGCGGCGAATTCCTCGGCGGCGTCATCCTGCCGGGGGTCGACCTGATGCGCTTCGTGCTGCACGAGCACACCGGACGCCTGCCGCTGCAGGATGGCAGCTTCGTGAAGACGCCGCGCAATACGCTTGATGCGATCGAAACCGGCTGCCGCCACGCGCAGGCGGGCGCCGTCGAGCGCATGTACCGCGCAATCGGCAGCGACAGCCGCTGCCTGGTGTCGGGGGGCGGGGGCAAGGCGCTCATCGAGCAGCTCGACCTGCCGTGCCGGTACGTGGAGAACCTGGTTCTCGAGGGCCTGGCGCGCATCGCGCTCGCCAGGTCTTCGGCGCGAACCCCGGCTTCCTCATGAGGGCGTTCTTCCTGCTGCTGCTGGCGGCGAACCTGGCGCTGTATGCCTGGTCGCGCTATTACGCCGCGCCCGAGAGCGCATCGGACCGCGAGCCGCTCGGCCGCCAGATCAGCCCGGAGAAGATCCGCATCCTGAGCGGCCAGGAGCTGGCCGGGCTGCCGGCCCGCAAGGGCGGTGCGGAACCGCCGCCGAAAGGCTGCACCGAATGGGGCGGCTTCGCGCTGGCGGAGGCGCCGCGCGCCGAGCAGGCGCTGCAGCCGCTTGCGCTCGGCGCACGGCTGGCGCAGCGGCGCACCGAGGAGACCGCGGGGTGGTGGGTCTTCATCCCGCCGCAGGGCAGCCGGCCGGCGGCGCTGAAGAAGACCGCCGAGCTCAAGGCGCTCGGCGTCGGCGATTTCTTCGTCGTCCAGGAGGAAGGCAGCATGCGCTGGGCGATCTCGCTCGGCGTGTTCCGCACCGAAGAAGCCGCCCAAAGCCGCCTCGAAACGTTGCGGGCGAAGGGGGTCCGCAGCGCGCAGACCGGCGAGCGCGAGGCGCAGGTCGCCAAGCTGTGGTTCCAGGTGCGCGGCGCCGACGCGCCGCTGCAGGCGAAGCTGAGGGATCTCGCCCAGGGCTTTCCGGGCACCGAGCTGCGCGACTGCCAGTAACAAAACAGGGACAGACCACGTTTTCCTAGAGGAAAACGTGGTCTGTCCCTGTTTTTTATCCGATCGGGATCGCGCCGCCGGGGACGTGGCGCGCGACGAGCTCGAGCAACCGGTCGGCGCGCACCGGCTTGGTCAGGTAGCCGACCGCGCCCAGCTCCTTGCCGCGATGCTCGCCCTCCTCCACCGAGGTGAGGAAGATCACCGGGATGTCGGGCAGCGTCTTGTCGGCCTTGAGCGCGGCGACGAACTCGAAGCCGTCCATGTGGGGCATGCTGACGTCCGAGAGGATCAGGTCGGGCAGGCTCTTCAGCACCAGGTAGCCGGCGCTGATGCCGTCGGCGGCGGTGCTCACTTCATAGCCGGCCGAGACGAGGTGCATGCGCAGGAGCTCGCGCAGACTGTCGTCGTCGTCCACCACCAGAATTCTTGCAGCCATATCGTTTTCGTATGCTGGGTGGTGCTGGTGCCCCGACTCGAACGGGGGACCTACTGATTACGAATCAGTTGCTCTACCAGCTGAGCTACACCAGCGGGCCATGCGCAGCTTGAGGGGCGGCATTATACGCCGCCCGCCCGGCGGCTCAGGGCTTCGCCTTCGCGCCGCCCGCCTCCGGGATGCAGCTGCCGGTGCGCATGCAGTCCGGATCGAAGGGCACTTCGATCAGCTTGATGCTGCCGACCGCGACGCCGTTGCGTATCGCCGGCCTGAATCTCAGCGAGCGCGCCGCCTTGAGCGCCGCCTCCTCGAATACTCCCGCTGGCGCCGCCGCCAGCACGCTCGCCTCGCGCAGCACCCCGCGGTGGTCGATCACGAGCCGCAGCCTGACCGTGCCGGAGGTGCCAGCGGCGAACGCGCGCTCGGGATACTCGATGTCCGGGGTGTTGGTCGCGACCGCGCGCTCGTCGACCTCGCTGCCGCGGTAGAAGATCTCCGGCGCGGGCAAGCCCGCGGCGCTCGCCTGCGCCTCGGCGCGCGACGGCTCGGCAGCGGCCTCGGGCGGGGTCTGCGGCAGCGGCTCGGGCTGCCGCTGCTGCTGCGACTCCGGCTCCGGGATCTGCGGCGCCGAATCGGCCGGCGCCGCGGCGATGCGTGCCGTCAGCGGCCGCCCGGCAAACAGCGCCGCCTCGCTCAGGCCGGGCACGAACGGGGCGTTCGCAAGCAGCGCAAGGTGCGCGCTCGCCGAAATCGCGAGCGCGATGGCAAGGCGCTCCCAGGGCGCAGGCCCCGCCATGGCGGCATCCACTTGCGGCTCGGCGCTACTGGCAGACCGGCTGCTGGGCCTTCACCCGCTTGGCATCGACCCGGATCACCTCGACCACGCAGGATTTCACTTTGCCGGTGGCAAGCGCCCGACGTTCCCGGCTTCCCAGCGGTGCAGCGGGAATACCCTGGCATCTCGATTCGACCCGCTTCGCGTACACATTGTAGACGAACGTGCAGGAGCCGGACCCTTGCGCGGCCGCGGGCCCGGCGAAAAATGCAATCAGTGCGAGCAACGCGATTCTCATGGCCTATCTCCCGGGACCGGGGCGCGGGCGCCTCAGTCGATTTCCTTGTACCAGAACTTGCGCAGCCGCGAGTAGAGCTGCTTGCCCGGCGCCAGCGCGCACGACGCGCCGTAGCAGACCACGCCGGTCGGATCGTTGCCGCCGCCGAGCGAGGCGCCCGCGCCAATGCCGAGCTGTCCGCCGCTGACCGTGCCGCCGACCGGCACGCCGCCGGTGGTGCCCGAGCCGGTGCCGGTCGTTCCCCCAAGGCCGACATAGACCAGCACCGGCGAAGGCAGGTAGCCGCCGCCCGCGTAGACGGTCGAGACGCTCGTACCCTCGAACGCGGTGCCGTTCTCGAAGTTCACCGAGTACTGCCGCGCCACGCCGAGGTTCGGGCTGCAGGCGCCGCCGCCCGCGCTCGCCGAGGGCTGGTTGGTGCCGAACACGACCGACCCGGTACCGGCGGCGAGCGTGCCGCCGACCTGCTTCTCGCCCCCGGCGAGGGTCAGGTACCAGCCGTAGTTGGTCGATTCAGTCAGCGCCTTGGCGGTGTTCTGCGAGGCCGTGAGGCCGCCGCCAGCTAGCTGCGGCGCGGTGCCGGTGCAGTTGGCCGGCACCTGGATGCAGTTGGAGGTGACGTCGAGCAGCGGATTGCCGTCGCCGGTGCCCTCGGTGATCGTGGCCTGCAGGGGCACCGACGAGCCATCGACCGGCGGCGTGGTCGTCTGCACCTTGTCCTTGAAGGCGTAGACGCGGTTGGTGATCACGGCATCGAACGGATGCTCGCGGTCGCCCGTGCCGGCGATCACCATGTCGAATCCAGTCGCGCCGATGACATCGGGCGGGAACAGGAACTTGCGCAGCCCGGGTATCACCGTCACCATCGTTGCCGGCGTCGTCTGTGGCGACACTCTCGGGTCCTCGATGGAGGCGGTGGTCGTGGGGTCGCCGATCGAGGCGAGCTTGACCACCGTCCAGTTGGCCGGGGAGGCGTCGCCGAAGTCGAAGCGCCAGAACTGTCCGCCGGTGTCGCCGACATAGGCGCGGAACGGCTTCAGCGTAGGATCGCCGACCACCACGGCGACGTCGGAGGGGATCGAGTAATCCATTCCCGCCACCACCTTGTAGGGATGGGTGCTGCTGTCGGCGCGCGCGTGCCCGGAGGCCTGCCAGATGATGGCGCCGGTCTGCGCGTTGACGACGTAGAGCCCGCGACCCATGCTGCGCGTGAAGGTCGTGCCGCCCGCGACCACGGCCGACGCGGTGCTGGAGGTGACCGTCACGGGATCGAGGTCCTCGACCAGCGAGTCGTAGCCGGCGCCGAAGATCAGCACCGGGTCACTGCTCGCATTGATCGACACCACCTTCGGCTCCGACCAGGTCTGGCCGAGCTCGCCCCAGCCCAGGTCGCAGCCGGTCGTGGCGTCGATGTCGGCGGGATTGGTGCTCAGGCTCGGGCAGCCCTTGCGCCAGAGCAGCTTCGGCACCAGCGGATCGCTCACATCGAGCGCGTAGATCGCGCGCCCGCCGCGCCGCATGGTGAGGTAGATGTACACCTTGTCGCCGTCCGTGGCGATGAGCTGGCCGTCGGCGTTCGTGTCGAGCGTGTAGGTGCCCATCGGCCCGTCGAAGAAATAGGGCTTCTTGTAGGTGCTGCTGATGGCGGGCGAATTGAGGCGCAGGCGCTTCAGGCTCGAGAAATGCTCCTTGGCGACGAAGCCCCAGACCTCGACGCCCATCGCCGGGTCGCCGGTGGTGCTGCCGAAGCCGCCCTTGATGGCGCGGAACACGCCGTCGTTGCCGCCGTAGAAGATGTAGACGTCGTTGTCGGCGTTGGGCGGATCGGTCAGCGCGCGGCGGTTGTAGTTGACCACGGCCGGGCGCGAATGCAGCACGTCGCCGTGCATCGAGGCGCGCGTGTCGCCGAACGAGGAGTTCGAGTTCTCGTCCTCGTAGTTGTCCTCGCCGCGGATCCAGTTGATGACGTTGGTGCGCTCGCTCGCGCCCGCGCCGCCCGCCGACACGGCCGTGATGGTGCCGGTCGCCGCGCCCTGCGCGCTGCTCAGGGTGTAGGTGAAGGTGTCCGCGTTCGGCACCGAGACCACCGTCTTCGCGCCGTTGAAATCGGAGGGCGCAGCGCCCGAGATGGTGATGCTGCCGCCCACCGCGAAGCCGTGCGCGGCGGAGGTGCCGACCGCGGTCGTGCTATTCGTGGTCGCGGTCATCGTCTGCGAGGCATCGAAGGTTCCCGGTGCCGAGGCCAGCGGATAGCTCACCGTGTTGGTGTCTTCCACCCTCGCCGCGCTCGCTCCCGTGAACGTGCCGTTGTAGCCGGCCGGCAGCGCACCGGCGACGATGAACGGGTCGAGGCTGGTGCCCGTCGCGCCATAGCCGTGGCCCGTGATCGTCGCGTAGGCGCGCGGATTGCTCGTGAAGCGCACGGCCGGGGTGCCGCTCGGCGCGTCCAGCGCGATGGCGGTCGAGTACTGGAAAGTATTGGCGTCGACGACTGCAGCGACGCTCCAGCTGCCATTGTGATCTACGGGCGACGCGCCCGAAATCGTGATCGAATCCAATGCACTGAAGCCGTGGTTGGCGAGCGTCGCCGTGACGACGGACGAGGTCGCGCCGGCGACCTGGATCGGGATCGTGCCGCTTGCCTGGCTGGCGAAGAAGCCGAGCCCCGTCGGCACCGTGTAGTCGAAGCTGTAGTAGTCCGGGCAGGGGCAGCCAAACAGGGCGGAAACCGAGTAGTCGATCACGTTCGAGATCGTGAATGTGCCGTTGAAGCCCGCCGGGCTGGCGCCGGAGATGAACACCGTATTGCCGTCGACGAAACCCGGGTTGACGCCAGGCGAATAGAAAAATGCGCTTGCCGTCGCGCCGCTGGTCGTCACGGATACGGAGGTGCTGGAATTCGGCGTCGTTATCGCGCTCGTTGTCTGGTAGGCGAAGGTAGTCGCCGTGGGCGCAGGGTTGGAGAGCACCGTGTAGGTGCCGTTGTAGGTGGTGGGGTTCGCGTTATTGACCGTGACCGGCTGCCCGGCGACGTAGCCGAGCGGCGCAGTCCCGACCGCCCCGTTCCACGTCGCGGTCACGACAGTGCTCGCCGCGCTCGCCGTCATGGTCGTCCCGGTCGGTCCCGTGGACACCGTGTGCGAGAAGCTGAAGTTGTGGTCGTCGATCCTGGTGATCGTCTTCGAGCCGTTGAACGCCGCAGGCGTCACGCCCGCGATGGTCACGCTCTGGCCGTCCGCAAAACCATGGTTCGGCGCGTTGACCAACACCACGATGTTGCTCGTGGTCACGGTGCCCGTTTCCGACGGGTTGCCGCTGCCGCCGAAGGTTCCGTAGTCGAAGGTGCTCGAAGTCGCGTTGGTAATCGTGGTCCCGGACGTGTTGAAGCTGGTGGTCCCGGTGACGACGATGGTCTGCCCGACGCCCAGGCCGTGGCCGGCCAGCGTGCCACGGTTCTTGGTGCCCTGCTTGGTGAACGTCGCAGAGTTCGACACTGCGCCGTTGCTGATGCTGCTAATGGATACCGTGCGCGCGTTATTAAGCGAGAATTCGCTCTTTTCCTCGCTGTTGGTGGAAATCAAATAGGGCGAGAACACCACACCCGTCGTGTTGTCAAGCGTCACCGCCCTCGTGTCGCTGAGCGTCGTGATCGGCTTGACCTGGGATGCGGTGAGCGGGGTGACGGCGCGCGCGTCAATGGCGAGCGAGCCCGCGTCGATGTCGCTGTTGGCGTCTTCGAACGGCGTCGCCGACAGCAGGCTCGGAGTGGCCGAGTAAGTCGTGTTGCAGACCGGGTAGGCCGGCCCCTGGGTGCAGGTGTAGAGCGGGCGATACGGGTCCGGCGACACCGCGTTGATGCCGGCGGCGAAATAGCGCGCGCGCAGCTGTTGCGCCGCACCGCCCTTTTCCACCAAGTCGCCGTCCGGGCTGTCGGAGTCGCCGCCCACGCCGTTCACCGAGGAAGGCCGGAAGTTCCAGTAGGTTGCGTTCGGCAGCGCCGGGTCGGTCCAGAAGCTTATCGCCGAAGCGGTGATGAAGCCGGTGGTGCTGTTGATCGCGGGGTCGAGGTTCGAGTCCACCGTGAACACCACGCCGGTGGACGGGTCCTTCTTCAGCTGGTAGGCCTTGAGGTTGCCGAGCCAGCGCGGCCTGTCGGCGGAGTCGGGGCGGAACACGCCGATGTAGAGCTGGTTCAGGTTGGTGCCGCGCACGTTGACGCTGACCGGCAGGGTGGAGGCGGCGAACACGCTGTTCACCGCCTGGATTTCGCTGAAGATCGAGAGCAGCGCATCCACGATCGCCGTCCCGGAATTGGCGCTGGTGACGCCGAAGTACTTGCCCTTGCCCTGCTGCGCCATGCTTTTCAGTAGCGCGGTGTGGGCCGGCCCCTGGCCGGTGGTTACCGGGTCGACGTCGAGGGTGTAGGTGAAGATCTTCTGGTTGCTGCCGAGCACATTGACGCCCGTATTGGCGAGGTAGAACGCGTACTCGTCCGACCAGTTGGACTCCGAGCCGCTCGGGCTCAGGCTGATCGGGGTCGCGCCCGGCACCAGGCCGCTCGCGCCCGCGTACAGCTGGGCCGAGGGCGCGTCGTCGCCGTTGTCGAACGGCCCGTTGCTGATGAAGATGATGTAGCTCTTCTGGCAGGCTTCGGCGATCGCGGGGGCATAGACGGTCGCCGAGCTGCTCGAGAGCGGATTGTCCGGCAGCGACCCCGCAACCGTGTTATTCGGGTTGCTCGTGAAATCGCGCTTGACCTGCCTGATGCCGGAGCGCGAGGTGAGGCCCGCGAAATAGAGGTAGGCCTCGTGCATCGCCTGCGCGCCGGTCGCCGAGCTGCCCTGGTCGCCGACCAGGTCGTTGCCGCAGGAAGCGTCGGTGAAGCCGTTCACCAGGCTGGTGAGGCCGGCCTTGTTGGCCGCGGTCATCTGGCGCACGCCGAAGCGCACGTAGCCGCCGTCCACGTTGGCGGTGCGGCAGTTGCCGCCCTGCCCCATCACCATCATGCCGACGTTGAACGAGCTGTCGAGCGCGGCGACCGTGTCGACGAGGGCGGTCTTCTCGTTCGCGAACTTGCCGCCCGAGCTCCAGTTGGCGGTGTTGTCGAGGATGATGAGGACGTTGGGCCGCTCCGAGGGGATGTTCGGGTTGTTGCGGAACAGGTCGGTGTCGTCGTTCACCGGGTCGAACACGGCGAACGGCGTCGCGCAGAAGCCCGCGAGCGCAGCGGCGAGCAGCAGTCTGGAGAATCCACGTTTCATGGCTCTGGCTCCGAAATCAGGTCGACAGCCCCGGACAGGAATTGGACAGCATCCGGATCTTGACCCCCTGGTGGTAGGTCGCCTTGGCGCCCGAGAACGTATCGGTCACCGTGGCGACGATCTCCCAGACGTTGTCGTAGGTCGCCATCGCCTGCGTGAGCGAGTCGTACTGCGAGCGCTTGGTGGCGATGCAGCGCACCGGCGACACGTCCACCTGGGTGCCCGAGGTGCAGGTGGCGGGCGGAATCGCGACCGGCGGGTCGCCCGCGCTGGCGTTGACGCAGACGCGCTGCGCCGCCGTGGCCGAAGGCGCGATCACAGCGGTCGGGTCGAAGTTGGCGAGGTTGCTGATCACCTGCTCGACCGCCTGCTGCGCGGCCGCCTCCATCAGCTTCTGCGCCTGCTGGTTGCCGACGATCTTGAAGCCGATGTTGCCGGTCCGGATCGCCGTGATCGTGAACAGGGTCAGCACGATCAGCATGATGAGCGAGACCAGCAGCGTGACGCCGCGCTGCCGCTGCGCCCGCCTGATGACGGAATTGGCGTTCACTGCGGGATCTCCCTGCGGCCGGCCTGGTTGACGATGCGCGTCTCGCCGCCGTACACGTGGCGCTTGTAGGGGTCGCCGGTCGCGACCGTGGTGAGGGAGCCCATGACGAAGGCCTTGTCGTCGACGTAGCCCCGGGTCGGCGAAGTGTTGCGCGCCAGGACATAGATCCGCGCCGCGACCGTGTTGCCCATGTCGGCGAGGCTGGGCGCATTGCTGTAGCTCTCTGGTATGCCGTCGCCCACCAGGCCGGTGCCGGGATCGGCGGTCGAGGGCGAGCTGTCGACGCCGTATTCGATCCGGATCGCCTCGATGCCTTCGACGATCGGCACGATGCTGAAGGCGCCGCTGCCGCCATCGGTGAACTCGAGCCGCTTCAGGGTCGGAATCGGGTTGCCCAGGTCGTCGCTGCTGCCGGTGCACAGGCTGCCGCCGCCATTGGGCACGCTGCAGGGCGCGACGAAGTAGATGTGGGTCCGGTACTTGCGGATTCCCGCGGCGATGATCGGGAACTGCGGCGGCGTTCCGGTCGCGGCCACCGTGAAGTCGCGGCGGAACAGAGCCGTCGCGGCGCCGCTCGCCTTCTGCGTGCTGTCGACGGTGCCGCCAGCCCCATACTGGATTTCCGCGGTGTCCGCGCTGGTCTGGATGTACACCGTACCGGTGGTGACCGTCGCGGTGGTGGCGCTCGTCACGGGCAGCATGGTGGTGTCGGCGCGGCGCACCACCACGATGTCGCTGTTGGGCGCGAGGTTGGCGGCGGTGAGCAGCGACGCGCAGCCGGTGGGGATGCTGGCGGAGGAAATCCGCTGCAGCGGCAGCGTGAGACCCGGATTGACGGTGTTGCTCACGGTGCCCGCCGTCGGCGCGGCGCAGGGATCGGGCGCGCTGGCGGGCACGGCAGGCAGCGTCGTGAGCTCGCCGTAGTAGCCAGCGTGCCGGATGTCCTGCGTCAGGAACTCGATCGCGTAGCGCCCGCTCTCGATCTGCTCGGCGGTGTTCTTCATTTCGCGGTTCGCATTGCTCGAGTTGACGAACACCGAGGTCAGGCCGACCAGGATCAGCAGCCCGATCGTGATCGCGGTCATCAGCTCGATGAGCGAGAAGCCGCGCTCGGCTTGCGGGGTGCGTTGCATGCAGGTGGTCTTCATCGTCCGCCTACTGCGCGACCAGGGTCGCGATGCGCATGGTCGCCCACACGGTGCGGCGCTTGGTTTCGCTGCCGTACTGCGCCGCTCCGCCGCAGGTCTTGGTCGGCGCGAAGGTATCGGCCATCCCCTGCCAGGAGACCGCGACGGTGTATTCGCCGGTGCCGCCGATGTTGACGCCGGTCGTCGCGTTGATGTACTCGGTGGCGACGTCGTAGGTGACGCAGCCGCGCGCGCCGATCATCGCGCCGACCTGCGTGGCACTGGCCCCTTTCAGCTCGGCGGAGCCCTGCAGCAGGTTGTGCCACTGCGTCATCGAGCCGACCGCGAGGGAATTGTTGGCCGGGCTGCTGACGCTGCAGGACAGCGTCGGCGGGTTGCCTGCGTCGCCGTAGAACGTGCTCGAAGTGGTGGCTGCGAAGCAGGAGGCGGTCGCCTTGTTGTTGTTGATGCGGTCCATCATGTCGTAGAGCAGCACCAGCGCCTGGGCGCGCTGGTAGGACTCGAACTCCGCCAGCTGGGCGCGCGCCTGCATGCCGGCGAGCCCGAGCAGCCCTACCACGACGACGACGATCGCCACCAGCACTTCGATCAGGCTGAAGCCGCGGCTCGCCTGCAGGGCTCGCATCGGGCGCCTCATCAGTTGCATCCGTCGCTGTCGGTGGCGTTGGTGTCGGCGCGGGTCGCAGGCCGCCCGCTCACGTTCACTTCCACGCAGCGCATCGGCACCGCGGCGTTGTTGGCGCCGGCGATGATCCGGAACGACGCCGCCGCCGACGAGAGCCTGCCGTCGCGGCCGTAGGTGACGATGCTGCCGCCCGTGTTGGTGAGCGAGAGCGAGGGGTCGACGGGATCGTTCTCGATCAGCACGATCTCGCCGCCGTCGCAGGCGCCGTTCGCGTCGGCGTCGACGCATACCGTCCAGCCGTTCTGCCAGCCGCCGGTTTTCTCGACCATCGAGATGTTGCCGGTGTTGCGCTTGATCGCCTCGCTGCGCGCGAGCGTCAGGCTGGTGTAGATGTCGAGCGAGAGCGTCTTCATGCGGTTGCTCGTCACCAGGTCGCGCATCGACGGCAGGGCGGCCATCGCCAGCACGGCCACGATCGCGAGCGTCACCATCAGCTCGATGATCGTGAAACCGCGCCGGCTGCGGGCGAAGCTCACGCCGCTACCACTTGCCGTCGCCGGCGCTGCGCGAGCGCGTGCCGCTGCTCGTCAGCGTGAGATTGCCGTCGTCCACCTGGTACTTGCCGGCGATCGGGGTCGCGGTGACCGTGTAAGTGGGCGGCGTGCCGGTGACCACCGCGACGGTGACTGTATAGAAGTTGTTGCTGCAGCCCGTGGCCGGGGTGTTCGAGCAGGTCCAGCCGTCCTGGATGATGTTGAGCCCGCTCGGTCCGAGCACGTCGGTGTAGGCGCGCGCATCCAGCAGGTACGCCTCCTCGCGGTTCTGGACGTTGAGCATGACCTGCGCCGCCGCCGAGCGGTTGGCGCGCATGTTGTATTGCCGATAGGACGGGATGGCGGCGGCGATGATCGCCCCCAGCACCGCGATCACGATCATGAGCTCGATGAGCGTGAATCCGCGCGCCCTGCGAACTGCGGTCCGCGGATCGACCAACGCTTCTGCGCACTTCATGGAGTTCTCCCCTGGGTGACTATAACAACGGTGAGTGTCGCGGCTGAATACCCTCCCGACGGAATGCGGGATTGCGCGGACGAACGGCGCCGCGGACGCGCCGCGGCGTGGATTCGGTCACGCTTTTTCCCGCTGCCGGCGGGCCAGCTCGCGCGGCAGCGTGAACACGACGTGCTCGGCGGCGCCCTCGAGCGGCCGCACGCTGCTGGCGCCGAGCTCCATCAGGCGCTCGATCAGCGCGTTCACCAGCACCTCCGGCGCCGACGCCCCCGCGGTGACGCCGACGCGCGGCCTGTCCGCGAGCCACTCGGCTTTCAGGTCGGCGGCGCTGTCGACCATGTAGGCCTCGACGCCCATGTTCTGCGCCACTTCGCGCAGCCGGTTGGAGTTCGAGCTGTTGGGCGAGCCCACGACGATCACCACGTCGCAGCGCGGGGCCATGAACTTGACCGCGTCTTGGCGGTTCTGGGTCGCGTAGCAGATGTCGTCCTGCTTCGGGCCGCGGATGTGCGGGAAGCGGCGCCTGAGCGCGGCGACGATCTGCGCCGCGTCGTCGACCGAAAGCGTGGTCTGCGTCACGTAGGCGAGCTTCTGCGCCGCGTCGACCGCGAGCCGCTCGACGTCTGCGACCGTCTCCACCAGGTGCATGCCGCTCGCGGCCTGACCCATGGTGCCCTCGGACTCGGGATGCCCGCGGTGCCCGATCATCACGATCTGGAAGCCGTCGCGCAGCATTTTCGCGACCTCCATGTGCACCTTGGTGACCAGCGGGCAGGTGGCGTCGAACACCTTGAGTCCCCGCGCCTCCGCCTCGCTGCGCACCGCCTTCGACACGCCGTGCGCCGAGAAGATCACCGTGCTGCCCGGCGGCACCTGGTCGAGCTCCTCGACGAACACCGCGCCTTTCTGCCTCAGGTCCTCGACCACGTACTTGTTGTGCACGATCTCGTGCCGCACGTAGATCGGCGCGCCGTGGCGCTCGAGCGCGCGCTCGACGATCTCGATCGCGCGCTCGACCCCGGCGCAGAAGCCGCGCGGATTGGCAAGCAGGACGTCCATGGCCGCGATTATCCCCTGTTCAGGGTTTGCGTTCGTAGGCGGCATCGAAGGCCGCTTCCAGCCCGGGGTGCGTGCCGCGCAGCCGGTCGATCACCTGCCTGGCCCAGTCGAAGTACTCGCGCCGGCGCTCGAGATCCCACTTCGCCGGCGGGCGCTCCGCGACGTCGCGCAGGTTGCAGATCTTGTCAGCCAGCTTGACCAGCTTCGCGCCCGCGCTCAGCTCGGCCGCGTGCTCGATCTGCAGGCGCTTGCGCTCGGCCTTGGCGAGCGCCTTGTCGTCGGTCACCTCCTCGACCATGGCCGCGATGCGCCGGCCGAACTGCGCGCGCAGCTCCTCACCCGTGGTGGCCGTGTCCTCGATGGTGTCGTGCAGCAACGCCGCGGCGAGCACCTCGACATCGGCGACTCCGCCCTCGCCGGCTAGCACCTCGGCGAGCGCGATCGGATGATTGATGTAGGGCGAGGCCTCGGCGTCCTTGCGGCGCTGATCGCGATGCTTGTGCGCGGCGAAGGCAAGCGCCCTGAGCAGCAGCGCGAGGCCGTTCTCAGGCCCGCTTTTCACGGCGGCCGTTCCCCTCGCGGTGCAGGAAGCTCTCCACGATCAGCATCGCGGCGCCGACCGTGATCGCCGAATCGGCGACGTTGAACGCCGGCCAGTGCCAGCCCGCGGCGTGGAAGTCGAGGAAGTCGACCACGTGGCCCCATTGCAGCCGGTCCCACAGGTTGCCGAGCGCGCCGCCGAGGATCAGGGCCAAGCCGATACAGAACAGGGTTTTACCTGGGTTCCTATAAAGAAGAAAACCAATAAGAAGAGAGGCCGCAACGGCGATGGCGACGAAAAGCGGCGTCTGCCAGCCCGGCGCGGCGGCGAGGAAGCTGAAAGCCGCGCCTTTGTTGAACACCAGCACCAGATTGAAAAACCCGCTGACCGCGAGCGCTTCGCCGGGCCGGAACGCTTCGAGGATCCAGATCTTGCTGAGCCGGTCGAGAACCACGACCGCGAAAGCGACCGCGAACCAGATGGCCGTCCTAGGCATAACGGCGCGGTTCGCCCGCCCCGTGCAGGTTGCTCTCGCAGCGCCCGCACAGTCCCTCGCCGTTTACGTCTGCGCGGTAATGCCAGCAGCGCTCGCATTTGGGGTGGCTGCTGGGCGTGACCCGGATCTCGCGCTCGCTCGCATTCTCGACGCGCGCCGCGGAGGTGAGCAGCACGAACTTGAGATCCTCGCCGAAGGCGGCAAGCAATTCGTAATCGGCGCCGTTCAGCCTGAGATCGACTTCGGCCTGCAGCGAGGAGCCCACCTTGCCGGCGACGCGCAGCTCCTCGATCGACTTTCTCACCGGCGCGCGCAGCTCGCGCAGCCGGGCCCACTTCGCCAGCAGCCGCGGCGCGTCGGGGTCGCGCGGCAGCTCGTGCCAGGTGTGGAAAAACACGCTCTCCTCCGGCTTGCCGGCGAAGGCGCTCCACACTTCCTCGGCGGTAAACGACAGGATCGGCGCCATCAGCCGCGCCAGGCTCGCGGTGATGTGCCAGAGCGCGGTCTGCGCCGAGCGCCGCGCGGGCGAGCCGGCGCCGCAGGTATAGAGGCGGTCCTTGAGGATGTCGAGATAGAACGCGCCCAGGTCCTCGGAGCAGAAAGTCTGCAGCCGCTGCGCCACGAGATGGAACTGGTAGCGCGCGTAGTCGTCCGCCATCGCCTGCTGCTCGCGCGCCATCAGCGCGAGCACGTAGCGGTCGATCTCCGCCATCGCGGCGACCGGCACGGCGTTCCTGGCGACGTCGAAATCCGAGGTATTGGCGAGCAGGAACCTGAGCGTGTTGCGCACGCGGCGGTAGCTCTCGACCACGCGCTTCAGGATCTCGCTCGAGATCGTCAGCTCGCCCGAGAAGTCGCCGCTCGCGACCCACAGGCGCAGGATCTCGGCGCCCAGCGTGCCGGCGATCTCCTGCGGCGCCATGGTGTTGCCCTTCGACTTCGACATCTTGCGGCCCTCGAGATCGATGACGAAGCCGTGCGTCAGCAGGCCCTTGTAGGGCGGCGCGCCGTTCATCATGCAGGACACGAGGAGCGAGCTGTGGAACCAGCCGCGGTGCTGGTCCGACCCCTCCAGGTAGAGGTCGGCGGGAAACGCGGTCTGCGCGGCGTGCGAGCCCTTCAGCACCGTGAAGTGGGTCGAGCCGGAGTCGAACCAGACGTCCAGCGTGTCTTTGCTTTTTTCATAAGAAGAACTTTCAGAACCCAAAAGCTCTTCTGCGGTGATGTTCTGCCAGGCTTCGATGCCTTCCTTTTCGACGCGCTTCGCCACCTGCTCGAGCAGCTCGGCCGTGCGCGGGTGCAGCGCGCCCGTCTCGCGGTGCAGGAAGAACGGCATCGGCACGCCCCACTGGCGCTGGCGCGAGAGCGTCCAGTCGGGCCGGTTGGCGATCATGCCCTGCAGCCGCGCCTGGCCCCAGGCGGGGAAGAACTGCGTCCGCGCGATGCCGCGCAGCGCGCTCTGGCGCAGCGTTTCCCCGGAATTCACCGCCTTGTCCATGGCGGCGAACCACTGGGTGGTCGCGCGCAGGATCACCGGCGTCTTGTGCCGCCAGCAGTGCATGTAGCTGTGCGCGAACTTCCAGTCGACCGCGAGCAGGGCGCCTTTTTCCCCGAGCGTCTTGACGATCCTCGCATTGGCATCCCAGATCGACATGCCGCCGAAGAGCGGCAGCGAGGCGGCGAACCTGCCGTCGCCCAGGACCGGGGTCAGGATCTCGCTGTCCTTCATGCCGTGGCGGCGGCACGAGTCGAAGTCCTCCACGCCGTAGGCGGGCGATGAGTGCACGATGCCGGTGCCGGTCTCGAGCGTCACGTAGTCGCCGAGGTAGACCGGCGCGGAGCGCTCGTAGAACGGATGCCTGAATCTCAGGTTTTCGAGATTTTTTCCAGGAGAACTATGATCAGATTTGCTCGCCGGATCCCGGCGCTTCAAGCCGTAGCGCGCCAGGCATGCCTCTTTCAGGTCGTGCGCCAGAATCAGGTTTCCGCGCTCCGTCTCGACTAGCGAATACAGAAACTCCGGGTGCACATTCAGGGCCTGGTTTGCCGGGATCGTCCAGGGCGTGGTGGTCCAGATGACCGCGAGAATCGGCCCCCTGGGCAGCTCGTCCAGGGCGAACGCGCGCGCGAGCTTTGCGCGATCTTGATCCAGCAGCTCGAAAGCAACATCGATGGCGGGGTCCTTCCTGTCCTCGTACTCGATCTCGGCCTCGGCAAGCGCCGAGCCGCAGTCGAAGCACCAGTTGACGGGCTTGAGGCCGCGGTAGACGTACCCCTTCTGCAGCAGCTGGCCGAGGGCGCGGATCTCGTCGGCCTCGTTGCGGAACGCCATGGTCAGGTACGGGTCGTCCCACTCGCCGAGCACGCCGAGGCGCTGGAAATCCTTCTTCTGCCGCGCGATCTGCTTCTCGGCGAAGGCGCGGCACAGGCGCAGGGTCTCCGCGACCGGCAGGTTCTTGCCGTGCTTCTTCTCGATCTGCACCTCGATCGGCATGCCGTGGCAGTCCCAGCCCGGCACATAGGGCGCGTCGAACCCGGCCATGGTCTTCGACTTGACCACGATGTCCTTGAGGATCTTGTTGACCGCGGTGCCGATGTGGATGTCGCCGTTGGCGTAGGGCGGGCCGTCGTGCAGCACGAAGCGCGGGCGCCCGCGTGCGATCGCGCGCAGGCGCCGGTAGACGCCCTTGTCCTGCCACTCCCGCACCCATTGCGGCTCGCGCCTGGCGAGGTCGCCGCGCATCGGAAACGGCGTGTCGGGAAGATTCAGCGTGCTCTTGTAATCAGCCATTGCTCTCGAAGTATTCCCTCGCCTGTCCCACATCCTGCCCGATCGCCGAACGCAGCGCGTCGAGCCCGTCGAATTTCTCCTCGTCGCGCAGCTTGCCGAGGAACCTCACCCGCAGGTGGCGGCCGTAGAGCTCGCCCTGCCAGTCGAGCAGGTGCACTTCCAGCAGCGGCGGCGCGTTTTCCTTCACCGTCGGCCGCCGGCCGACGCTGGCCACCCCGCGCAGCACGCTGTGCGTTTCTTCCAGCTCGGCCTCGACCGCGAAGATTCCCGCCAGCGGCGGCCGCCTGCGCAGGACGATGTTGGCGGTCGGATAACCGAGCGCACGGCCGAGCTTCTCGCCGTGCGCGACGCGCCCGCTCATCATGTACGCGCGCCCGAGCAGGCGCGCGGCGCCCGCCAGGTCGCCCGCGGCGAGCGCGGCGCGCACCGCGGAGCTCGACACCCGCTCCCCGGCGTGCCGCACGTCGGGCATCGCTTCGAGCGCGAAGCCGTGGCGCGGCGCCGCCTCTGCCAGCAGGGCGAAATCGCCCGCGCGCTTCGCGCCGAAGCGGAAATCGCGCCCCACCAGCAGCCAGCGCGCGCCCAGCCCCTGCGCCAGCACCTCGTGCACGAAACCGGCGGCGGAAACCGCGGCCAGGCGCGCGTCGAAGCGCAGCACGTGCACGCGCTGCACGCCCGCCTCGGCGATCAGCTCCAGCTTCTCGCGCAGCCGCGTCAGCCGCGCCGGCGCCGCGTCCGGCGCGAAAAACTCGCGCGGGTGCGGCTCGAAGGTGAGCGCGCACGACGGCAGTTTCAGCTCGCGCGCCTTCGCGACCAGCCGCGCGAGCATTGCGCGGTGGCCGAGGTGCACGCCGTCGAAGTTGCCGATGGTGAGCGCCACGGGGCCGCCCCCCGGCTTGATGGTCCCGTGCGTGACCTGCATCGGCGCGTGTAAAATGATGAATTGTAGCGGATTTTTGCTGCGATGCGACACGGAGGGCAGGCGTGAAATCACTCGAAGAGCAGATGTCCTTCTACGCGGCCTACCACCAGGACAGCCGCAACAAGCTGACCCACTTCATCGGCGTGCCGGCGATCATCTTTGGCCTCTTCATCGCCCTCGGCTGGCTGCGCGTCGACCTGGGCGGCGTTACGCTCAGCGCGGCGCTGCTGCTCGCCGCGGTGGTGATGGTCTGGTATTTCATGCTCGACGTGCCGCTCGCGCTCGCGATGCTGGCGATCAACGGCCTGCTGCTCTACTTCGCCGACCAGATCGCGGTGCAGCCGATCACGGTCGGGGCGGTATGGTTTCTCGTGTTCTTCGGCGGCGGCTGGGTGCTGCAGCTGATCGGCCACGTGTTCGAGGGCCGCAAGCCAGCCCTGGTGGACAATTTCTTCCAGGTCTTCGTGGCGCCGATCTTCCTTGCCGCGGAAGTCTTTTTCGCGCTCGGCTACAAGCCCAGGCTGCACGAGGCGGTGCAGAAGCGCGCTCTCGAGCTACGCGCCAAGGCGGGAATCGTCAATTCAGTTGAGGCGCGCGCAGCGCATTGACAGGTCCATCATCTTGGCGCGCACCTCGTCGACGTCCGAGGCGTCGGGCTCGCGCTCGAGGTAGTCGGCCAGGTCCTTGAGCGCCGGCCGCCAGCACTCCAGCCGCTGGTACACCAGGCCGCGGTCGCGCAGCTCGCCGGCCGAGTCGGGCGCCACGATGATCATCCGGTTCAGCACTTCGAGCAGGCGCTCGGGCTTGTCGGCTTCGCGGTAGACCCCCTTCAGGTTGCGCAGCACGCGCGCCAGGATCTGGCGGTTGCTCGCCGGCTCGAGGAACTGGTCGAGCGGCAGGCTGGCGACCGGAATGCCGCCGGTCGCGCCGCGCGGGATGACGCGCTTCAGGCGCTCGCGCAGCTCGTCCTCCGACTGCGGCGTTCCGCCCGAGAACGGGTCGAGCACCAGCATGCCGCCCCGCAGCCGCAGGCGCACCAGGAAATGTCCCGGAAACGACACGCCCTCGAACTGCAGGCCGACGCGGCGCCCGATCTCCATGTACAGCACCGAGAGCGTGATCGGTATGCCGGTGCGGCGGTCGAGCACCTCGTTGAGATAGGAGTTGCGCGGATCGTAGTAATTGTCCGTGTTGCCGCTGAAGCCGAGGTCGTCGAACAGGAACTCGTTCAGCGCCACCACGCGGTCCTCGGCGGCCGCGTCGTGCGCCAGCCGCGCGCGCAGCCGCTTCGCGAAGCGCTCGATCTCGCCGACGTAGCCGTCGACGTCGAGCGCCGGATAGGCGTCCTCGGCGATCTGCAGGCAGGCGCGCGCGAGCTCGATCCTGTCGTCGTCGCGCGACAGGAGCTCGCAGAAATGGTCGAGCGCGGCCACCGGCTCGGCGCCCCTATTGCACCCTCTTCGAAAAATGGCTCACGCGAAAGCCCAGCAGGTACAGGCAGGCACCGTACGCCGCGCCGCCGAGGAGCACAAGTCCCGCCAGCATCGACACCTTCCACTGCCAGCCCGCGCGCAGCCAGTGCTCGGCGGGGCCCATCGCCAGCCAGAGCGCCGCCGCCATGGCGCCGACCGCCAGCGCGATCTTGAGCGCGAACGCGGTCCATCCGGGCAGCGGCGAATAGATCTGCTGCTTCCTCAGAAACAGCAACAGAAGATAGGCGTTCAGGCAGGCCCCCAGCCCGATCGCGAGCGCCAGGCCGGCGTGCTTGAGCGGGCCGATGAAGGCGAGATTCATCGCCTGGGTCGCGGCGAGCGTGGCGAGGCCGATCTTCAGCGGCGTGACCACGTTCTGCCTGGCGTAGAAGCCGGGCGCGAGGATCTTCACCAGGATCATGCCGACCAGGCCCAGGCTGTAGGCGACCAGCGCCTGGCGCGTCATCCATGCGTCCTCGGCGCTGAAGCGCCCGTAATGGAACAAGGTCGCGATCAGGGGCAGCGCCAGCACGGCGAGCGCCGCCGCTGCGGGCAGCGCCAGCAGCAGCGTGACGCGCAGGCCCCAGTCCAGCAGGCGGCTGTACTCCTCGGGCGCGCCGCCGGCATGGAACTTCGACAGGCTTGGCAGCAGGATCGTGCCGAGCGCCGCCCCCAGCACGCCGGCCGGGAACTCCATCAGCCGGTCGGCGTAATAGAGCCACGACACGCTGCCGGTGACCAGGAACGAGGCGAAGATGGTGTTGATCAGGAGCGACACCTGGCTCACCGAGACGCCGAACACCGCCGGCGCCATCAGCTTGAGCACGCGCGCGACGCCCGCATGCTTCAGGTTCAGGCGCCAGCGCGGCAGCATGCCGATCCGGGCCAGGAACGGCAGCTGCAGCGCGAGCTGCAGCACGCCGCCCGCGAACACCGCCCAGGCGAGCGCCAGCACCGGCGGGTCGAAGCGCTCGGCGAAGAACACCGCGGCGACGATGAAGGAGACGTTGAGCAGCACCGGCGTGAACGCCGGCACCGCGAACCGGCTCCAGGTGTTCAGGATCCCCGCCGCCAGCGCCACCAGCGAGATGAAGATGATGTAAGGGAAGGTGATGCGCAGCAGCGCCACGGTGAGGTCGAACTTGTGCGCATCGGCGGCGAAGCCGGGCGCCGACAGCCAGATCACGAGCGGCGCGGCGATCACGCCCAGCGCGGCGGTGACAAGCAGGGCGACGAACAGGAGCGTCGAGACGCAGTCGACCAGCGTGCGCGTCTCCTCGGGCGTCTGCCGGTTGCGGTACTCCGAGAGGATCGGCACGAAGGCCTGCGAGAACGCGCCTTCGCCGAACAGGCGCCGCAGCAGGTTCGGGATACGGAAGGCGACGAAGAAGGCGTCGGTGGCGAGCCCCGCCCCGAACACGCGGGCGATGAAGAAATCGCGCGCATAGCCGAGAATCCTCGACAGCAGCGTCAGGCTGCTTACGGTCGCCAGCGCCCGCAGCAGGTTCAATCTCCAGCTCCCTCGTGCAGGTTCATGCTAGAATTCGCCCCCTTTTTCGACTCCGTCCCTCAATGGCAAACATCAAGTCCGCCCGCAAGCGCGCCCGCCAGGCACTCAAGCGCCGCAGCCACAACGTCAGCCTGCGCACCGCCGCGCGCGGCGCCATCAAGGATGTCAAGAAGGCCATCGCCTCGGGCGACAAGAAGCTCGCCGCCGCCGCGCTCGCGCGCTCGCAGGCGGTGATCGACCGCGTCGCGGCGAAAGGCGTGCTGCACCCCAATGCGGCCGCGCGCCACAAGAGCCGCCTCGCGCACGCCATCAAGGCGATGTCCTAGGAGGGAAGGCAGGGCCTCTCCCGGTCTAGGCCGTGTCACCGGCCCGCTGCAGCTTGGCGAGCTCGCTGCGCTCGGCGACGCGCCCGTCGCGCGTCTTGAGCTCGTTGTCCTTGGCGAAACTGAGCAGGAAACGGTAGGCCATCGGCTCAACTTCCTCGAGCCGCACGTCGACCACCACGCAACGCACCCCCGACGCGGTCACCGGATGCACGTAAGGCGAGTACTGCATGCGGTGGTCGCCGCCGAACGCGGCCATGATGCCGCACAGCCGCTCCGCCCAGTCGCTCGGCCGGAAAGGCTTGCCGTCCGGGGTGAGGCCCTGGATCACGAACTCGACCACCACCCCTTCGACCGCCGACTCGGGCATGCGGAATTATACTGAGCCCCCGCATGACCAAGCCCGTGAGCCGGATCCTGGTGGTCGAAGATGACCCGCTCGTGCTGCGCGAGCTGGTCAAGGGCTTGAATGCCGCCGCGCGCTCGCTCGACAACCCGCTCGGCATCGTCTTCGGCGGGGTCGCCACCGCGCGCGAGGCGCTCGCGGCGATCGAGGCCGACGGCGACCTGCAGGCGGTGCTCGCGGACGACAAGCTGTATTCGCTTCCGGGCTCGCGCAAGCGCAACGGCAGGAAGAAGCTGCAGATGTCGGCGCTCGAGCTGGTGCAGCGCATCACGCGCCTGCGGCCCGAGCTCAACGTCTACATCCTGATCGCGCAGGAGAAGGAGGACGACGTGGTCGATGCCCTGTTCACCGAGGCGGTCGACGGCTACTTCTACCGCGAGGAGGGCGACTACCGCGGCATCTACCGCATCCTCAACGCGCAGATCCAGGAGAAGGCGCGCACGCCGTTCACCGACCAGCTGAAGAACTACGTCTGGATGGCGAAGGACCAGTGGCATACGCCCGGCCACTCCTCGGGCGAGTCGCTGCGCGGCAGCCCCTGGGTGAACGATTTCTACGAGTTCATGGGCGAGCACGTGTTCGACGCCGACCTTTCGGTGTCGGTGCCGATGCTCGACTCGCTCATGGAGCCGCGCGGCGTGATCGCGGAGGCGCAGCAGATGGCGGCCAAGGCGTTCGGCGCGCGGCGCACCTTCTTCGCCACCAACGGCACCTCGACCGCGAACAAGGTGATCTTCCAGACCCTGCTCGCGCCGGGCGAGAAACTGCTGCTCGACCGCAACTGCCACAAGAGCGTGCACCACGGCGTGGTGCTCTCCGGCGCCCATCCCGTCTATCTGGATTCGGCGCTGAACAGGAAGTACGGGCTTTACGGCCCGGTGCCGAAAAAAATACTTCTCAATGAAATAAGAAAACATCCGGACGCGCAGGCGCTCATCCTCACCTCCTGCACCTACGACGGCCTGCGCTACGACCTCGCGCCGATCGTGCAGGCGGCACACGCGAAGGGGATGAAGGTCATCGTCGACGAGGCCTGGTACGGCTTCGCGCGCTTCCACCCCGAGTTCCGGCCCACCGCGCTCGAGTCGGGCGCGGACTACGCGACCCAGTCGACGCACAAGGTGCTGTCGGCCTTCTCGCAGGCATCGATGATCCACGTCAACGACCCGGCCTTCAACGAGCACCTGTTCCGCGAGAACTTCAACATGCACACCTCGACCTCGCCGCAGTACGGCCTGATCGCGAGCCTCGACGTGGCGCGCAAGCAGGCGGTGATGGAGGGCTACAAGCTGCTCAAGCGCACGTTGGAGCTGGCTCTCGAGATCAGGAAGCTGATCAACTCGACGCGGGCCTTTCGCGTGCTCGACTTGGAAGATTTGTTACCTGAAGAAACAAAAAAAGACGGGATCCGGCTCGACCCCACCAAGGTCACAATCGATATCTCCGGCTGCGGCTACACCGTGGAGGAGCTGCAGCGCGAGCTCTTCGACCGCTTCAACATCCAGGTCGAGAAGAGCACGTTCAACACGCTCACGCTCCTTCTCACCATCGGCACCACGCGCTCCAAGGTGTCGCGCCTGTACGACGCGCTCATGCGCCTGGCGCGCGAGGGCAGGCCGGCGCGGCGCCTGGTGCGCACGCCCGAGATCCCCGCCTTCACGCGGCTGCGCTTCCTGCCGCGCGACGCCTACTACTGCGGCGGCGAGCTGGTGCCGGTGCTCGACGACAAGGAGCGCGTCAATCGCGGCCTGTCGCACCGCGTCTGCGCCGACGGCATCGTGCCCTACCCGCCCGGCATCCCGGTGCTGGTGCCGGGCCAGGTGATCACGCCGCGCATCGCCGAGTACCTCGCCGGCCTGCTGCGCTCGCAGAAGCGCACCGAGCTGCACGGCGTCGTGTTCGAGGGCTACCAGCCCTGCGTGCGGGTACTCAGACCCGCCGAGGAAAAATCTCTGAAGCGAATCGGCTAAACCGCGCCGAGCTCGTCAAGCAGCGCGCGCGCTGACTTCAAATCTGCGGTGCCGAACCCCTCGGTGAACCAGCCATAGACCGGCTCGAGGGCGCCGCGCGCCTCGTCGCGCCGGCCCTGCGAAGCGAGCAGCCGCGCGAGGCTGGTCGCTGCGCGCAGCTCGAGCGATTTCTCGCTTCGGCTGTGGGCGAGCTCGATCGCGTCGTTGAAGCAACGCTCCGCATCGCTCCGCGCCGGATTGTCCTGCTTCAGAAGCAGCTCCCCTTCGATGCGGCGAAATTCAGGGGCGACAAACATGCGGCGGTTCTCCTCGGGAATCGAATGCAGGACCTGCAGCCCCTCGGCGGCCAGGCCCTGCTGCGCGCAAAGCCCGGCGATCGTGCAATGGCAGGCGACCTTGCGCCACGTCGCCGACGGCACCGCCTCCAGTTGCTTGCGGCACTCGGCCAGCATCCCGCTGTCAAGACGCTCGGTGCGCGTCGCGAGGTGCACCGTGTTGGTATCCG
This sequence comes from Betaproteobacteria bacterium, assembly GCA_016177575.1. Taxonomy (GTDB): domain Bacteria; phylum Pseudomonadota; class Gammaproteobacteria; order Burkholderiales; family SG8-39; genus RBG-16-66-20. The sequence goes on along the minus strand of JACOVA010000103.1, from coordinate 37,641 downwards.
CCGACCATCTAGCGAAGCCGTGCGCCTTCGCCAGCTCCAGCAGCTTTTCGCAGCTCGCGAGGGAAAGCTCGCGCTCGCCGCGCTGGTGGTGGAGCCAGGCCGCGAACCACAGCGTGATCACCGTGGTCAAGGGATGCTTCAGCTCCTCTGCCAGCCGGAAGGCCTCTTTCAGCTCGCGAAGCGCGCGCTCCGGGTAGCCGGCGAGCCAGCGCAGCAGGGAGAGGTGGTAGCGGCAGCAAGCGCCAGGATCGTGGCCGGCATAGAGGTGGGTGTAGCCGGCATGTCGCTCGCGGTCGTAAAGGGCAACGCCCTGCTCGGCGTGCAGGATCGCACGCAGCGGCTGGCCCATGCCCGACAGCGTAGGCCAGAGGGCATGGTGCGCCTCGAGCAGCAGCCCCGAGTCGTCGCCGCGGCGCGCGAGGTCGAGCAGCTTCTCGCCCGCATCGCGCGCCACCTCGTGGTGCCCGCGGTTGAAGTGCATGTACCAGAGGCCCCACAGCGCCGTGAAGCGGCGCGATTCGACGCCGAGCTGCTCCACCAGCTCGAGCGCGCGACGGTACAGGGTCTCGACCTCCGGCGACGCCGGGCTCTTCAGCTCCATCAGCGCGGGTCCGTACGCGATGAGCGTTTCCAGCTCCTCGCGCAGCGCTTCCGGCGAAGGCGGCATCTCGCGCAGCAGCGCGAGCGCCTGCTCGAAGTACCCCCTTGCGTCGCGGCTCGCCGAGCGGCCGACCGCCTTCGCGCCGGCTTCCCTGAGGTAGCGCGCCGCCTTCGGCTGCACGCCGGCGTTTACGGCGTGGTGCGCGAGGCGCTCGATCTGCTCGGCGATACGGTCGGCGTAGATACGCTCGATCGCCTCGACCGCCGCGCGGTGCAGCTGCTGGCGCCGCTCCTGCAGCACGCTGCCGTAGGCGACCTCGTGGGTGAGCGCGTGCTTGAAGGCATACTCGAGCTCGGGGAAGAGCCGCGCCTCGTACATGAATTCCGCGGTCTGCAGCCGCGCGAGGCTGCGGCGCAATTCGTCCTCGCCGGCCTCCACGATCGCCTGCAGCACCGCGAAGGGCACGTGCGTGCCGACGACCGCTGCGGCCTGCAGCAGGCGCTTGTCCTCCGGCTCGAGCCGGTCGATGCGCGACGCGAGGATCGCCTGCACCGTCGCCGGCACCTGCAGCGCCTCGGGCGCGCGCACCAGGCGGTAGGCGCCGCGCTCGCCGGCGAGCGCGCCGGTTTCCACCAGCATGCGCACGCTCTCCTCGAGAAACAGCGGCCGGCCTTCGGTGCGCGCGATCAGCAGCGGCTTGAGGGCGGCCACGCTCGGGTCGGCGCCGAGCAGCCCGGCGAGCAGGTCTTCGGCGCTCTCGGGCGGGAGCGGGTCGACGCGCAGCTGGTGGTAGTAGGTCCGGTTGCCCCAGCCGTGGCGATACTCCGGACGATAGTTGACCGCGAGCAGCACGCGAGCGGCCGGCACACTGTCGATCAGCCCGTCGAGAAATGCCTGCGTTTCACCGTCGATCCAGTGTAGGTCCTCGAATACGAGAATCAGGGGGCGGGCTTCGTTCTCGCGCAGCAGGATGCGCTTTACCGCTGCGAATGTCTGCCGGCGGCGCTCCGCGGGCTCGAGGGCAAGGAATGGGCTCTCCTCGGGCAGCGCATCGAGCAGCCACAGCGCCACGGGCACCGCGTCCTTGAGCGATTCGTCGAGCGTCAGAAGCCCGCCGGTGACCTTGACGCGGATGCCGCGCACGTCGTCGTGCGCGTCGATCCTGAAATAGCTGCGCAGCAGGTCCGCGAGCGGCAGGAACGGCGTCGCCTTGCCGTAGGACACCGACCCGGACTCGAGCACCAGGAACTCGCGCGCGTGGTGCGACTGCAGGAACTCGTAGTACAGCCGCGATTTGCCGACGCCCGGCTCGCCCACCACGGCGATCACCTGCCCACGCCCGGCGCGCGCGTTTTCGCTGGCGCGGCGCAGCTGGTCCATTTCCATGTCGCGACCGACGAAGCGGGTGAGTCCGCGCGCACGCGCCACTTGCAAGCGCGTTCTCGCCGTGCCCGCGCCGGTGAGCTCGTAGACCTCGACCGGCTGCGCCAGACCTTTCACCGGGACCGGGCCGATCGACCGCACCGCGATGTAGCCCTCGGCGAGCGCTAGCGTGCCCGAGGTGACCCGGATCGTTCCCGGGGTCGCGAGCTGCTCCATGCGCGCCGCAAGGTGCGTGGTCTGGCCCACCGCCGTGTAGTCCATGCGCAGGTCGCTGCCGATCGAGCGCACCACCACTTCGCCTGAGTTCAGACCCACCCGGATCTGAATTTCGACGCCGTGTTTCGCGCGGACGTCCTCCGTGTAGCGCCGGACCGCCTCCTGCATGCGCAACGCCGCAAAGCAGGCACGCACGGCGTGGTCCTCGTGGGCGAGCGGCGCACCGAACAGCGCCATGATCCCGTCGCCCATCACCTGGTTGACCGTTCCCTCGTAGTGGTGCACTGCGGCCATCATGCGCTCGAGCACCGGGTCGAGCAGCTTCCGCGCCTCTTCCGGGTCGCGGTCGGCGAGCAGCTCCATCGAGCCCTTCATGTCGGCGAAGAGCACGGTGACCTGCTTGCGCTCGCCTTCCAGCGCATGGCGCGATTGCAGGATTCGTTCCGCGAGATGACGCGGCGGCGTCGGGCTAGGGGTTTCGTGCTGCGGCGCAGACGTCCCGAGCGGCGCGCCGCAGGCGCCGCAAAACCGGTTGCCGGGCGGATTGGCGGCTCCGCACGACGGGCACGCCGCCACCAGCCGCGTGCCGCACTGCCCGCAGAACCTGGCGTCAGCGGCATTACCGTGACCGCACTTGGCGCAGTTCAACCCCGCCCCCTCCGGTCGGTGAACCAGCCGACAACTCTACACAAGACGCCAAAGCCCTGATAGCATTCCTCAAACGGCGGTTCGGCGACCGCCGTTTTGCATTTGGGGGTGTGCGCATGAGCCACGTGATGAACACCTACGCCCGCCAGCCGGTCGCGTTCGTGCGCGGCCAGGGGATCTGGCTGTGGGACGAGGCCGGCAGGAAGTACCTCGATGCGCTCGCGGGCATCGCGGTGAACACGCTCGGCCACAACCATCCGCGCCTGGTGCGCGCGCTCTCGGAGCAGATCGGGAGAATCATTCATACCTCCAACCTGTTCCAGGTCCCGCTGCAGGAGGCGGCCGCCGATCGCGTCGCCGGGATCACCGGCCTGGACGAGGTGTTCTTCTGCAACTCGGGGCTGGAAGCGAACGAGGCGGCGATCAAGGTCGCGCGCAAGTACGGCCACGACCGTGGCGTGCACGAGCCGGCGATCATCGTCATGGAGAAGGCCTTCCACGGGCGCTCGCTCGCGACGCTGTCGGCCACCGGCAGCCGCAAGGTGCAGGCCGGCTTCGAGCCGCTGGTGCAGGGATTCGTGCGCGTGCCGCTGAACGACCTCGAGGCGGTGCGCCAGGTCGCCACGCACAACAAGAACGTGGTCGCGGTGTTCATCGAGCCGATCCAGGGCGAAGGCGGCATCAACGTCTCGCGCCTGGAATACCTGCGCGGCCTGAAGGAGATCTGCGACGCCAACCAGTGGCTGTTCATGTCCGACGAGGTGCAGTGCGGCCTCGGGCGCAGCGGCAAATGGTTCGTCTACCAGCACGCCGGTTTCCTGCCCGACGTGGTGCCGCTCGCCAAGGGCCTCGGCTCGGGCGTCCCGGTCGGCGCCTGCGTGGTCGGCGGGCGGGGGAGGGGCGTGTTCAAGCCCGGCAACCACGGCTCGACCTTCGGCGGCAACCCGCTCGCCATGACCGCGGTCGTGACGACGCTCGACACGATAAAGGAGGAGAACCTGCTCGCCAACGCGGTCAGCGTGGGCGACGCGATCCGCGGCGGCCTGGCGGCGGCGCTGCAGGGCGTCGCCGGCGTGACCGAGATACGCGGCATGGGATTGATGATCGGCATCGAGCTCGACCGGCCTTGCGGCGAGCTGGTTGGGCGCGCGCTCGAGGCCGGGCTGGTGCTCAACGTCACCGCCGACAACGTGATCCGGATCCTTCCGGCGCTCGTCATCGGCGAGGCCGAGGGCCGCGAGCTGGTGGAGCGCCTGGTACCGGTGGTGAAGGCTTTTCTCGCGCAGGGAGCCGCGCAACCCAGGGCCGCCGCGGCGCGCTGAGGCTGTCGTGCAGGCTGCCAGGCGCCCGGTGCGGCATTTTCTGCAGTTCACGGACTTCTCGCGCGCCGAGTACGAGCACCTGTTCGCGCGCACGCGCTGGATCAAGGACCGCTTCAAGCGCTACCGGCGCTACTGGCCGCTCGAGGACCGCACGCTGGCGATGATCTTCGAGAAACCCTCGACGCGCACGCGCCTGTCGTTCGAGGCCGGCATGCACCAGCTCGGCGGCGCCGCGATCTACCTGTTCACGCGCGACTCGCAGCTCGGCCGCGGCGAGCCGGTGGAGGATGCGGCGCAGGTGATCTCGCGCATGTGCGACCTGGTCATGATCCGCACCTTCGAGCAGTCGATCATCGAGCGGTTCGCGCACAACTCGCGCGTGCCGGTGATCAACGGCCTCACCAACGAGTACCACCCGTGCCAGATTCTCGCCGACGTGTTCACCTTCATCGAGCAGCGCGGTGCCATCAAGGGCAAAACCGTGGCCTGGATCGGCGACTCGAACAACGTCTGCAACACCTGGCTGCAGGCGGCGGAGATCTTCGATTTCAAGCTGAATGTGTCCACTCCGCCGGGTTATGAAAAAGAGCCTGACAGGAAGACAAAAAACAGCGAATCCTTCGCCGATCCCATGCAGGCGGCGAAAGGCGCGCACCTGGTCACCACCGACGTCTGGACCTCGATGGGCTTCGAGTCCGAGAACGAGACGCGCCAGAGGGACTTCGAGGACTGGCAGGTGGACGCGGCGATGATGAAAGCGGCGCGCAAGGACGCGCTCTTCATGCACTGCCTGCCCGCGCACCGCGGCGAGGAAGTCGCAAAAGAGGTGATCGACGGCAGTCAGAGCGTGATCTGGGAGGAAGCCGAGAACCGGCTGCACACCCAGAAGGCGCTGATGGAGTTCCTCTTGCTGGGAAAGGTGAAAGGACGCTAGCGCCTCAGGATGTTTCGCCCATGCCGTGTCGCCAGACGCGGAGCGGGCAGTGAACCGCCACCAGATCGAAGTCTTTATCGGTCGTGAGCAGCGTCAGCCCGTGGCGGAGGCACAGCTGCGCGATCAGCGCGTCGATAGTACCGATCTGAGTCCCTGCACGCCGGCAGCGGTTTCGCAGGTCTGCGGCGTCGATATGGTCCTGCCGGTCGGCAACGAGCAGCGGCAGGGCCGCAAACCGCTCGATGATGCCCTTTCGCGCGCGCGGGCCGGCGAATCCGTGGAGCAGTTCCTGCAGAACGAGGCCCGTAGTCACCACGATCTCGCCGCCCTCCAGAGCACGGCGCAGCGCCTGGACTTCCGGCCCGGCCGGAGGCGCATCACGGCGGAACGCGAGCGACCAGACGCTCGTATCGACGAGCAGGCTCACCCGCGCGAGCGCTCGGCCTTGTAGTCGAAGGACTTATCCCATTCGAGCTTGCCCATCAGCTCGGCCAGGCGCTTCTGCCTGCGGCGCGCGATGAACTCTTCCAGGGCGCGGGTGACCGCGGCCTTCTTGGTCCGCTCACCGCTTACCTCCACGGCGCGCTCGATCAGCTTCGGGTCCAGGGACAGGTTGGTCGCCATGTGTGTGATCTCCTACACATGATCCTACACACTCGGACTTGCACCGGCAAGGCTAGCGCTTCGCTTTCTTTCCCTGCTTTCTTGCCTTTTTCGCCTTCTCCGACTCGCCGCGCCCGAGCAGCGGCATCCCGCGCTTCGCCGAATCGCCGAGCAGCCCCGCCGCGCCGTAGACGCGCAGCTTGTCGCGCGTGTCCACGATGTCGAAATTGCGCATGGTGAGCTGACCGATGCGATCCGCGGGCGAAAAGTACGTCTTGCCCTTCTCCATCGTCAGCCGCTCGGGCCGGTAGGTGAGGTTCGGGCTGCGCGTGTCGAGGATCGAGTAGTCGTTGCCCCGGCGCAGCTCCAGCTTCACCTCGCCGGTCACCGCCTTCGCCACCCAGCGCTGCGCCGCCTCTCTCAACATCAGGGTCTGCGGGTCGAACCAGCGTCCCTGGTAGAGCAGCCGCCCGAGCCGCCAGCCGTTCATGCGGTACTGCTCGATCGTGTCCTCGTTGTGGATGCCGGTGAGCAGGCGCTCGTAGGCGATGTGCAGCAGCGCCATGCCCGGCGCCTCGTAGATGCCGCGGCTCTTCGCCTCGATGATGCGGTTCTCGATCTGGTCGCACATGCCGAGGCCGTGGCGCCCGCCGATGGCGTTCGCCTCCGTGAACAGCGCGACCGCGTCCGCGAAACGCTGGCCGTTCAGCGCGACCGGGACGCCTTCCTCGAACCGGACCGCGACCTTCTCCGGCTTCACCGCGACCTGCGCGCGCCAGAAGGCGACGCCCATGATCGGCTTGACGATGCCGATCCCCCGGTCGAGGAATTCGAGGTCCTTCGCCTCGTGCGTGGCGCCGAGGATGTTCGAGTCAGTCGAGTAGGCCTGCTCGGCGCTCATCCTGTACCTGAAGCCCGCCTTCGCCATGTAGGCGGACATTTCCCGGCGGCCGCCGAGCTCGTCGATGAAGCTCTGGTCGAGCCACGGCTTGTAGATGCGCAAGGACGGATTTGCCAGCAGCCCGTAGCGGTAGAAGCGCTCGATGTCGTTGCCCTTGAAGGTGCTGCCGTCGCTCCAGATGCCGACCCTGTCGTCGTGCATCGCGACCACGAGCATGGTCCCGGTGACGGCCCGGCCGAGCGGCGTGGTGTTGAAGTACGTCGCCCCGCCCGTGGAGATGTGGAACGCGCCGCACTGGATGGCGGCGATGCCCTCGGCGACGAGCTGGGGGCGGCACTCGATGAGGCGCGCGACGCGGGCGCCGTAGGCGAGCGCCTTGCGCGAGATCTCGCCATAGTCCGACTCGTCGGGCTGGCCGAGGTTCGCGGTGTAGGCGTAGGGGATCGCGCCGCGCGCGCGCATCCAGTGCACCGCGGCGCTCGTGTCGAGGCCGCCCGAGAAGGCGATGCCGACCTTCTGCCCTCTGGGAAGCGTGCGCAGAATCGCCGCCAAGCTCGTGCTCTCCGTAAACTGCGGATGATACGTAGAATGGCGCTTGTGCGCATTCTGGCCTGCCTGCTAGCCGCCCTCGCGCTGAATTGCGCGGCGGCGCCGTTCGGCGTGCGGCTGGGCACGGAGAAGATTGTGCTCGATACGCCGCCCGGCTTCAGCGATACCGGCGACCTCGCCTCGCCGCGCCTGCAGGACCTCGCGGCCTCGCTCACCCCGGCCTCGAACCGCATTCTGCTCTTCGCGCTCACCGACGCCGACTACCGGCGCTTCACGCAGGGCGACCGGCTCGAGTGGAGCCGCTACATGATCGCGGTCACGCCGAAGGGGCTGGAAAACGTGCGCGTCGGCGTGGAGCAGTTCGCCACGCTCGTATCCGACGCCCTGCGCGGCCTGGGCAAGCCGGTCCAGACGACGGACGTGATCCGCTTTCTCGAGAAGGAGCCCGAGGGCAAGGCGCACCTGCTGGCCGAGCTCAAGCGCGAGCCGACCCTGGTATCCGTGCTGCAAGCGACGAGGCTGCCGCCGGTACCCGGCGAGACCTTCTGGCAGAGCAGCCGACCCCAGTACCTGTTCTTCACGACCACGATCTTTCTCGCGCGCGGGCGCGCCCTGCAGATCTCGGTATATCTCGTAACCGAGAACCGGCCGGACCTCGACTGGCTGACCTCGACCACCGAGCGCTGGCGCGAGGAACTGGTGCGGCTGAACCGCTAGCGCAGATGCCCTCCTTCGACATCGTTTCCCAGGTCGACCGTCAGGAGGTGAAGAACGCGGTCGAGCAGGCCAACAGGGAGATCACGAACCGCTTCGACTTCAAGGGCTCGGACGCGCGCATCGAGCAGAGCGAGCTCGTGCTCACCGTGTTCGCCGACGACGAGTTCAAGCTCGGGCAGGTGACCGACGTGCTGCGCGGCCGGCTGGCGAAGCGCAACGTCGACGTGCGCTGCCTCGAGCCGGGAGCGGTCGAGAAGATTTCGGGCGACAAGGTCAAGCGCCCGATCACCGTCAAGGTCGGCATCGCGGTGGACAGGGGCAAGCAGATCCAGAAGCTGATCAAGGACGCGAAGCTCAAGGTCGCGGCTTCGATCCAGGGCGACGCGGTGCGCGTCGCGGGCGCGAAGAAGGACGAGCTGCAGGCGGCGATCCAGCTGGTGCGCAAATCGGTCACGGATACCCCGCTCCAGTTCATCAACTTCCGCGACTGAGGCCCTCGGTCCAGCGGTCGTAGATCCGGTCCGCCACCTTGTGGAGCGCGGCGACGCGGTCCTTGAGCTTGTTCTCGATCTTCGCCGCAGACTGCACTCCCGGCGAGCTCTTCGACTTCTCGATCTCGTCGGCGCCGCCCTTCAGCCAGGACCGGATCAGCTGCTCGGTCATCTCGACGTGGCATTGCATGCCCAGATGCTTGCCGAGCGCGAACGCCTGGTTCTCGCAGTGCGCGTTGCCGAGCACGCGCGTCGCGCCCGGCGGGATGCTGAAGGTCTCGCCGTGCCAGTGGAAGGACTCGAACGCCGCGAGCGACCCGAACCAGGCGCGCGCCACGCCGTTGTCCGCGACCTCGACCCCGCCCCAGCCGATCTCCTTGACGCGGCTGCGGCCCACCTCTCCGCCCAGCGCCTTGGACATCAGCTGCCCGCCGAGGCAATGGCCGATCATGGGGAGGTCCTTGCGCACCGCCTCGCGCACCAGCTCGAGCGCGGGACCGATCCACGGCAGCTCGTCGTCGTTGACGCTCATCGGCCCGCCCATGAACGCGAGGCCGGAGAACTTGCGCACGTCGCGCGGCACCGCGCGGCCCTCGTCGAGGGCGATCAGCTGCCACGGAATCGCCCGGCGCTCGAGGTAAGTGGCAAAATAGGCCGGTCCCTCGCTGCGCGCATGCCTGAAGATCGCGACGGGCTTCATGATCCGACATTCTATTGCGCTTACGCTCCTCTTCCTGCTCGCGCTCGCCGGCGCGGGGGCCGCGGCCGCCGACGTTTCCCTGCTCGGCACCTTCGACACCAAAGCCGCCATCCTGTCGATCGATGCCGGCGCGCCCAAGACGGTCAAGGTCGGGCAGAGCTTCGGCGGCGTGACGCTGATCGCGGTCGAGAAGGACCGCGCCACGATCGAGGTCGAAGGCAAGCGCAGGGTGCTGCTGCGCGGCCAGACCTGGAGCAGCGGTTCGGTGGGCGCCGATCGGCAGAGCGCGACGCTCGCCGCCGGCGCCGGCGGCCATTTCGCCGTTGACGGCGCGATCAACGGCGGCGCGGTGCGCTTCCTGGTCGACACCGGCGCCACCGTGATCGCGCTGCCCGCGCGCGATGCCGCGCGCCTCGGGCTCGACTACCGCGGGGGAGCGGTCGGCATCGCGCAGACCGCGGCGGGCCCGACGCCCGCCTACCGGGTCCGCTTCGATACCGTGCGCGTCGGCGGCATCGAGCTGAACAACGTCGAGGGCGTGGTGATCGAGAAGGGCCTCGGCGTCGCCCTGCTCGGCATGAGCTTCCTCAACCGCGTCGAGATGCGGCGCGAAGGCGACCGCATGACGCTGATCCGCCGCTACTGATTTCTATTTGCCGGGCACGAGCGGCACGAAGCGCACCGCCAGCACGCTCTTCTGCTGCACCCTGCCGTCCGCGCCCTTGGTGATCAGCAGCAGCTCCTGGCTGCCGCCGGCGGCGCCGACCGGGATCACCATGCGGCCGCCGGGCCGCAGCTGCTCGACGAGCGCCTGCGGCACGCGCGGCGCGGCGGCGGTGACGATGATGCCGTCGAAAGGCGCCTTCTCCGGCCAGCCCTGGTAGCCGTCGCCGACCTTGATGTCGATGTTCCTGTACTGAAGTTCGGCAAGATTCTTTTTTGCAGTCAAAGCGAGAGATTCAATAATCTCCATCGAGTAGACGCGCTGGACAATTTCCGCCAGCACCGCCGCCTGGTAGCCGGAGCCGGTGCCGATTTCGAGCACGGCGTGCTGCGGCTGCGGCGCGATCAGGTCGGTCGATATGGCGACGATGTAGGGCTGCGACACCGTCTGCCCCTGCCCGATCGGCAGCGGGTGGTTGCGGTAGGCGAGTCCGAGCTGCGCCGCCGGAATCAGCCGGTGGCGCTCGACCTTCGCCATTGCCGCGCGCACGCGCGGCGACATCGCAGCGAGGCCGGTCTCGGCGCGCGTCTCGGCGTACATGGCCTCGATCTCGAGTACCATGCGCGCGCGCAGGGCCGCCCAGTCCTGAGCTTGGACGCCTTCCGTAAGAAGAATTCCCGAAAGGAAAGCGAAAACGCTTTTTACCGTAGCCGCTTGTCTTTCTCGATCAGGGCGTAGGCGCTGTGGTTGTGGATCGATTCGAAATTCTCCGACTCGACCACGTAGCCGGTGATGCGCTCGTCGAGGTTGAGGATCGCGGCAACGTCGCGCACCATGTCCTCGACGAACTTCGGGTTGTCGTAGGCGCGCTCGGTGACGTGCTTCTCGTCCGGCCGCTTGAGCAGGCCGTAGAGCTCGCTCGAGGCCTGCTTCTCGACGATGTCGACGATCTCCTCGATCCACACGAAGTCGCTGGTGTGCGCGGTGACGGTGACGTGCGAGCGCTGGTTGTGCGCGCCGCGCTCGGAGATCTTCTTCGAGCACGGGCACAGGCTGGTCACCGGCACCAGCACCTTCATCGAGAAGCTCTGCTTGCCCTCGCGCGCCTCGCCGGCGAAGGTGATCTCGTAGTCCATCAGGCTCTTCACGCCCGAGACCGGCGCCCGCTTCTCGATGAAGTACGGGAAGCTCATCTCGATGCGTCCTTCCTCGGCCTCCAGGCGCTCGACCATCTGGCGCAGCATGTTCTTGAAGCTCTCGACCGTGAGCTCGCGCTCCTGCGCGCTCAGGATCTCGACGAAGCGCGACATGTGCGTGCCCTTGAAATGGTGCGGCAGGCCGACGTACATGTTGAAGCTGGCGATGGTGTGCTGCACCCCGCCGGTGCGCTCCATGATCCGGACCGGGTGGCGGATCGCCTTGACCCCGACCTGGTCGATCGCCAGCTTGCGCGAATCGGGCGCGCTCTGGACGTCGGGGATGTTGTGCAGGTCCTTGGCCTTCATGCCGCCATTATAACTCCCGAGTGATTTACTCGGGTATTACGTTTCGCACCGCCTGCTGAATACCGGCGGCGTCCAGGCCCACGGAGGCGAGCAGCCTCGCCGGGTCGCCGTGCTCGACGAAGCGGTCCGGCAGGCCTAGCAGCAGCACGCGCACGCTCGCGCTCGAAAGAGCCTCGAGCACCGCGCTGCCCGCCCCGCCCATGATCTGGTGCTCTTCCACCGTGACGATCAGCTCGTGGGTCGCGGCGAGCCGCTGCACGAGCTCGCCGTCGAGCGGCTTGACGAAGCGCATGTTGGCGACCGTGGCGCCGAGCGCTGCGCCGGCCTCGAGCGCGGGCTTGAGCATCGAGCCGAAAGCGAGCATCGCGATCTTCCTGCCTTCTCTCCTGATCTCGCCTTTGCCGACCGGTATCGACCTCATTTCCTTTTCGATTTCCTTTCCTACTCCAGTCCCCCGCGGATACCTCACCGCGGCCGGGCGGTTCAGCTGAAAGCCCGTGTAGAGCATCTGCCGGCACTCGTTCTCGTCGGCCGGTGCCATGACGACGAAGTTCGGCACGGTGCGCAGGTAGGCGTAGTCGAACGCCCCGTTGTGCGTCTGGCCGTCGCCGCCCACCAGGCCCCCCCGGTCCAGGGCGAACAGCACCGGCAGGTTCTGCACCGCCACGTCGTGGATCACCTGATCGTAGCCGCGCTGCAGGAAGGTGGAGTAGATCGCCACCACCGGCTTCAGGCCCTCGCAGGCGAGCCCCGCGGCGAAGGTGACGGCGTGCTGCTCGGCGATCGCGACGTCGAAGTAGCGCTCGGGGAACTCCTCCGAGAAGCGCACCATCCCCGAGCCCTCGCGCATCGCCGGCGTGATCGCGACCAGGCGCTCGTCGGCGCGCGCCATGTCGCACAGCCAGTCGCCGAAAACCTGGCTGTAGGTCGGCTTGCCGCCCCCGCCCGCTTTCTTGATGCCCTCGGCGGGATCGAACCTGCCGGGTCCGTGGTAGGCGATCGGGTCCTCCTCGGCGAGCTTGTAGCCCTGGCCCTTTCTCGTCACCACGTGCAGGAACTGCGGCCCGCGCAGCTTCCTGATGTTGGCGAGCGTCGCGATCAGCGTGTCGAGGTCGTGGCCGTCGATCGGCCCGATGTAGTTGAAGCCGAATTCCTCGAACAGGGTGCCCGGCGTCACCATGCCCTTGACGTGCTCCTCGGCGCGGCGCGCAAGCTCGAGCATCGCGGGGACGCGCTTGAGGATGTGCTCGCTCGCGCGCTTCGCGGTCGTGTACATGCGTCCCGAGAGCAGCCGCGCCAGGTAATTGGTCAGCGCGCCCACCGGCGGCGAGATCGACATCTCGTTGTCGTTCAGGATCACCAGCAGGTCGACATCCATGGCGCCGGCATTGTTGAGCGCCTCGAACGCCATGCCGGCGGACATCGCGCCGTCGCCGATGACGGCGACGCAGTGCCGCTTCTCATTCTTCAGCTTGGCGGAAACCGCCATGCCAAGGGCCGCCGAGATCGAAGTCGACGAATGCGCGGTGCCGAAGGTGTCGTATTTCGATTCGCTGCGCCGCGGGAAGCCGGAGATGCCGTCGATCATGCGCAGCCGCCCCATCTGCTCGCGCCGTCCGGTGAGGATCTTGTGCGGGTAGGTCTGGTGGCCGACGTCCCAGACGATGCGGTCCTCCGGCGTCTCGAACACGTAGTGAAGCGCAATGGCCAGCTCCACCGTGCCCAGGTTGGAGGACAGGTGGCCGCCGGTTTTCGACACCGAATCGAGCACGAAGGCGCGCAGCTCGTCGGCGAGCTGATGCAGCTGCCGGCGATCGAGCTTGCGCAGCGCCGCCGGATCGTCGATCGTCTTCAGCAGCTCGTACATCGACGGATTGTAGCCCTCGGAAGCGAGCTCGCCGGTGAGCGTGCTCATCCTAGAATTTTCTCAGAACGATGAAGTCGGCGAGCTGGCGCAGGCGCAGCGCGCGCTCGTCGAGCGCCGCCAGCGCGGCGTGCGCGCCGCGCCGCAGCTCGTCGGCGAGGTGCCTCGCATGCGCGATGCCCATCGCCGAGACGTAGGTGGGCTTGCCCTGCCTCGAATCCTTGCCGGCGGTCTTGCCGAGCGTGGCGGTGCTCGCCTCCGCGTCGAGCACGTCGTCGACCACCTGGAACGCGAGGCCGACGCGGTGCGCGTACTGCTCCAGCGCCGCCGGGCACGCGCCGGCGCACAGCGCGCCCAGCTTCACCGCCGCGCTGATCAGCGCGCCGGTCTTGCGCAGGTGCATGAATTCGAGCTCGGTCTGCGACAGCGTCTTGCCGGTCGACTCGAGATCGATCGCCTGCCCGCCCGCCATGCCGCGCGAGCCGGCGGCGAGCGCGAGCGTGCGCACCATCTCCAGCTGCAGCCGCGGATCGTCGGCGAGCGGCTGCTCGGCGAGCAGCTGGAAGGCGAGCGTCTGCAGCGCGTCGCCGACCAGCAGCGCGGTCGCCTGGTCGTACTCGACGTGCACGGTCGGCTTGCCACGGCGCAGCACGTCGTCGTCCATGCATGGCATGTCGTCGTGCACCAACGAGTAGGCGTGGATCAGCTCGACCGCCGCGGCGGCGCTCTCCAGCCGCCGCGCCTCGGCGCCGACCAGCTCTCCGGCGGCGAAGGTGAGCAGCGGCCGCACCCGCTTGCCGCCCTCGAGCACGGCGTAGCGCATCGCCGCGTGCAGCCGCGCCGGCGAGTGCTGCGCGCCGGGCAGGCAGCGCGCCAGCGCCGCCTCGACGCGCCCCTGGGTGGCCCCCATCCAGGCGGCGAAATCGGCCTCAGTCGCGCTCGCCTGCATCGGATGCTGCCGCAAGCGGCTTGAGCACCTCGCCTTCGAGCACCCGCACCTGCTGCTGCGCCGCCTCGAGGCGCTCGCGGCACTGCCGGGCGAGCTCGAGCCCGCGCTTGTGCGCCGCCAGCGACTGCTCGAGCGACAATCCGCCGCTCTCCATCTGCGCGACGATTTTCTCGAGCTCGGCGAGCGCCTTCTCGAACGAGGGCTCTGCGGCGGGTTTGGCGGTCTTGCTCATCCGGGGGGCTGCCACATTAGCCGACAGAGGCTGGCGGGTCAAACCCGCGTTCATGTAAAATGCCGCGCTTTTAAGCACTTACGCAGCACGGCCTCAATGTCCCACATCGCTTCACTGCCCCGTCTGCGGCCGGCCCGCTGCCAGCTCCCGGTCGGCTGGTATGCCGATGCGGCGATCTTCGCGCGCGAGAAAGCGCTCCTGTTCGACGCCGGTTCGAACTACATCGGGCACGAGCTGATGGTGCCCGCGACCGGCGACTATCAGACGCTGGCATGGTTGGACCACGCCAAGGTGCTGGTGAGGAATTCCGGCGGCGTGCAGCTGCTGTCCAACGTCTGCCGCCACCGCCAGTCGATCATGCTCGAGGGTCGCGGCCGGCTAGACAACATCGTCTGCCCGCTGCACCGCTGGACCTACGACCTGCGCGGCGAGCTGCTGGGCGCGCCGCAGTTTGCCGAGAACCCGTGCGTGAAGCTGGCTTCGACGCCGCTCGCGAGCTGGAACGGGCTGCTGTTCGCCGGGCCGCGCGCCGCGCGCGAGGATCTCGCCGGCCTCGTGCGCGGACCGGACTTCGACTTCTCGGGCTATGTGCTCGACCGCGTCGAGATCACCGACTACGCCTGCAACTGGAAGACCTTCATCGAGGTCTACCTCGAGGTCTACCACGTCGATTTCTACCACCCGGGCCTGGGCAACTTCGCCGACTGCAACCGCTTCCACGTCGAGTACGGCGAGCGCACTTCGGTGCAGGTCGTGCCGGCGAAGAACGGCCTCGCCGCCCCCGGCACGCCGGTGTACCGCAAGTGGCAGGAAGCCTGCCTCAGGCAGCTCGACGGCAGGGAGCCGAAATACGGCGCGCTCTGGGCCACCTACTATCCCGGCCTGACCCTGGAGTGGTATCCGAACGTGCTCGTCGTCTCCAACCTGATTCCGCGCTCGCCGGGGCTGACCACCAACGTGGTCGAGTTCTACTACCCGGAGGAGATCGCGCTCTTCGAGAGGGAGTTCGTCGCCGCGCAGCAAGCGGCCTACGCCGAGACCGCGCTCGAGGACGACGAGATCTGCCGGCGCATCGACCGCGGCCGCAGGGCGCTCTGGCAGCAGGGGCTGGACGACGCCGGCCCCTACCAGTCGCCGATGGAAGACGCCATGGTCCATTTCCACGAATGGGTGCGGCGCGAACTGAAGCTGTAAGGACGCTCGTCACGGGCGAGCAGCTCGCGCGCCATGCCGAATGGCGCGTGTTCGATTGCCGCCACGACCTCGCGCGGCCCGCCTGGGGCCTCGCGGAGTACCGCAAGGCGCACATTCCCGGCGCGCTCTTCGCGCATCTCGATCGCGACCTCTCGGCGCCGAAGACGGGGCGCAACGGCAGGCACCCGCTCCCGCCGGCCGGGGATTTCAGAAAGTTTCTGCAAGCAAGCGGCATCCATCCTGCCGATCCGATCGTCTGCTACGACGCCGGTCCCGGCGCCTTCGCGGCGCGCCTGTGGTGGATGCTGCGCTGGATCGGCCACCAATCCGTCGCCGTGCTGGATGGGGGACTGGCGAGGTGGCTGGCCGAGGGAAGGCCCGTCACCGCAGCGGTGCCGGAATATCCGGCGACCCCGTACGCCGGAAACATTCAAGGGATTTCCATCAAGGTCGAAACCGTTCAAGCGCAACCCGCAGGCCTTCTGCTCCTGGATGCGCGTGCGCCGGCGCGCTTTCGCGGCGAGCAAGAACCGATCGACCCCGTCGCGGGCCGCATTCCGGGCGCCTTGAACCGGTTCAACAATGACAACCTGAGGCCCGACGGGACTTTCAAGGATCCGGCCTCCTTGCGCACCGAATTCGAATCAATTCTTGGCAAGGGCAATCCCGAGAAAGTCGTGCACTACTGCGGATCCGGCGTCGCCGCCTGCCACAACGCGCTGGCGATGGAGATCGCGGGCTTGGCGGGCGCGCGCGTCTACGTCGGCTCCTGGAGCGAATGGATCGCCGACCCGGCGAGGCCCAGGCAAAAGGGCTAGGCGCACAATAGCGGCGTGCGACTCGCCGCCGATGCGCTCCTCGTCGTCCATTTCCTGGTCGTCGTCTTCATCGTCGGCGGATTGCTGCTGGTCTGGATCGGCGCGGCGGCGGACTGGGGCTGGGTGCGCAATCCCTGGTTCCGCTTCCTGCATCTCGGCGCGATCGTGTACGTGGCCGCGGAAGCGCTGCTCGGCTACGCCTGCCCGCTGACGGTCTGGGAGGACCTGCTGCGCGGCGGCGCGCGCCCCGAGTCCTTCGTCGGCCGCTGGGTGTATCGGCTGCTCTACTACCACGCGCCCGAGTGGGTCTTCGCCGCGCTCTACAGCGCCTGGGCCGCGGCGACGCTCGCCACCCTCAGGCTCGTGCCGCCCAGGCGAAAAGCTGGCTGAACACGCTGTCGCGGATCTCGGCGCGCGAGAGCACCAGGTCGTGCAGCGCGCCGGGAAAAGCGAGCACGCTCACGTTGCCGCCGAGCGTGCGCGACCAGCGCGCGATGCTGCGCCAGTCGAGGATGATGTCGGCCTCGTCGGAATGCGTCGCCAGCACCGGGCAGTCGAGCCCGAGGCCGGCATGCGCCTGCGCGTGCGCCGCGAAGATCGCGCGCACCCAGCCGAAGTAGGCCGGGAATCCCATGAGGGGCTTGAGCTTCAGGTCGAACTCCCACTCGCCGCCCCACTGCCGGTGCAGGCTCCTCACGTATGCCGGCAATACGGCCCTGGGGTTGTTCATGAACGGAAAGAACTTCCCGAGCAGGCAAGCGATTCCGAGCTGTGCGCGGCGGCCTTCGCGCCAATCGAAAAACGGGCTGTTCAGCCACAGCGAGCGCACCTGGTCGCGCCGGTCGCCGAATTTCCTGTACAGGGAAACCACGAGGCCGCCGGTCGAATGGCCGGCGAGCAGGACGGGCTCGCCGATCTCGGCGAGGGCGGCCGTGAGGTCAGCGAAATACTCCGCAATGTCGCTGCAGAAGCACGGGTGCTGGTGCGCAAGCAGCGAGCGGCCGTGCTTGCGCAGGTCGAGCGCATGGAACGCGTAGCCCTCGGCGGCGAAGCGCTCGGCCATGTGGCGCTGGAAGAAGTAGTCGATGAAGCCGTGCACGTAGAGCACCGCGCCGCGCGGCGCCTGCGGCGCCGGCAGCCGCACCAGCGTCGCCACCACGCGCCCGTCGTAGTCGTCGGCAAACGCGAGCTCGAGCGACTCGAAGCCCGGCAGCAGGCGGTCAGGCTGCCACGCCATGACGATCCAACGCCCACCGGACATGCTCACGCACGAGCGGCGAGGGGTCATTTGCTCTTGCTCTCAGGACGGAAACAACCTCGGGCGAGGAAGGCGCATTGCCCAAGCCTACGGCGAGGTTGCGCAGCCATCGTTCATAGCCGATGCGCCGGATCGGCGAGCCGCGCATGCGCGCGTCGAACTCGCTCTCGCTCCAGCCGAAGAGCTCGACGAGGCTTGCCCGGTCGAGGCCGCTTCTCGCCTTGAAATCGTCTTCGGGCGAAAGGCGGGCGAACCCGTTCCAGGGGCATACCAGCTGGCAATCGTCGCAGCCGTAGACGCGGTTGCCGATCAGCGCGCGCAGCTCCAGCGGGATCGCGCTCTTGTGCTCGATGGTGAGATAGGAGATGCAGCGCCGCGCATCGAGCCGGTACGGCCCGACGATGGCGCGCGTCGGACAGACGTCGATGCACCGCTCACAGGTACCGCATCGATCTGTTGCTCCTGAATCTGTTTCCAGCGCAAGATCGCACAAAATCTCACCCAGAAAAAACCACGACCCCTCCCGGTCCAATAGCAGCGTGTGCTTGCCGCGCCAGCCGATGCCGGCGCGCGCGGCGAGCTCGACCTCCATCACCGGCGCCGAGTCGGCGAAGGCGCGGTAGCGGAACGGCCCGGTCTCGGCCTCGATGCGGTCGCACAGGCGCTGCAGCCGGCTGCGCATCAGCTTGTGGTAGTCGCGCCCGCGCGCGTAGCGCGCCACGTAGGCGCGCGAGCGATCCTCGAGCTCCTGAGCGACCGGCCCGGGGCGCTGCGGCAGATAGTCCATGCGGCAGGAGATCACGCGCAGCGTCCCCGGCAGCAGCTCGGCCGGGCGCGCGCGGAGCGTGCCGTGGCGCGCCATATAATCCATCTCGCCGTGCCATCCCATCGCGATCCAGGCGGCGAGGCGCGGCTCCGCGGCCGCCAGGTCGGCGTCGGCGATCCCCACCGCCTGGAAGCCGAGCTCGGCGCCCCAGGCCTTGATACGAGCCGCAAGCCCATCCATGCCGCAACATATTAGATTGCCCGCCGAGGCCGACACCCTGCGGTTGGGCGAGGCGCTGGCGGCCGGGGCCGGCAATGGCCTGGTGCTGCACCTGCACGGCGAGCTCGGCTCGGGAAAAACCACTGTCGTCAGGGGGTTGCTGCATGCGCTGGGCCATGCAGGGCGCGTCAAGAGCCCCAGCTACACGCTGGTTGAACCTTATAGCCTTTCGAGATTAAACTTATATCACTTTGATTTTTATCGGTTCAACGATCAAGCGGAATGGCTGAGCTCCGGGTTCCGCGAATACTTCAACGCGGAATCGCTCTGCGTCGTGGAATGGCCCGAGCGGGCCGGGGACCTGCTTGCGCCACCGGACCTCGATCTGAGCCTCAGCTACCAGGACGCGGGGCGCGCGGCAGCGCTCGAGGCGCATTCGCCGCCGGGCGAAGCCTGGCTCGCTGCGGCCTTGCGGCGCTGGCGCTCCTGCTGAGCGCGGCCTGGGCGCAGGCGCAGGTCGCCTCTGCGCAAGCGCAGATCACTTCCACTCGCATCTGGCCCGCGCGCGACTACACGCGCGTTACCCTCGAATCGAGGTCCGAGCTCAAGTTCACGGTGTTCGCGGTGAAAAGCCCCGAGCGCCTGGTGCTCGACCTGGAGGGCGTCGAGCTCGGCGCCGCGCTCGCGGAGCTGGACGGCAAGGTCGCCACCGGCGATCCCTACATCGACAAGCTGCGCGTGGCGCGCAACCGGCCGGGCGTGGTGCGGCTGGTGCTCGACCTAAAGACCGAGGTCAAGCCGCAGGTCTTCACCCTCAAGCCGATCGCCGATTACGGCCACCGCCTGGTGCTCGACCTCTACCCGGTGGTGCCGCCCGATCCGCTCGCGGCGCTGATCGAAGCCGACGGCAAGCTGCCCAAGGCGGGGGAAGCTTCGCCCGCAGAGAAGCCGAAAGTGGCGCGCCTGGCGACCATCGTGATCGACGCCGGGCATGGCGGCGAGGACCCGGGCGCGCTCGGCCGGCTCGGCTCGCGCGAAAAGGACATCACACTCACCATCGCCAAGCGCCTCAAGGCGCTCGTCGACGCCGAGCCCGAGATGCGCGCGCTGCTGACGCGCGACGGCGACTACTACCTGCCGCTGCAGATGCGCGTCGACAAGGCGCGGCGCGTCAAGGCCGACCTGTTCGTCTCGGTGCATGCCGACGCCTTCATCCGCCCGCACGCGCGCGGCTCGAGCGTGTTCGCGCTCTCCGAGCGGCGCGCGACCTCGGAGGCGGCGCGCTGGCTGGCACGCAAGGAAAACGAAGCCGACCTGGTCGGCGGCGTGAGCCTCGACGTCAAGGACCGCTACCTGGCGCAGACCCTGCTCGACCTCTCGCAGACCGCGACCATCGACCAGAGCCTGCGCCTCGGCAACGCGGTGCTCGGCGAGCTCGGCCAGGTCAACACCCTGCACAAGGCGCGCGTCGAGCAGGCGGGCTTCGCGGTGCTCAAGGCGCCCGACGTGCCGTCGATCCTGGTGGAAACGGCGTTCATCTCCAATCCGGAGGAGGAGAAGCGCCTCAACGACGAGGACTACCAGGACCAGCTCGCGCGCGCCATCCTGGGCGGGATCAAGCGCTATCTCGCCAAGCATCCGCCGCGGCCGCAAAGCCCCCTCACCGGCTCGCCGCCGGCCTCAGCCGTGGCGCTGACGGACTGAGCGCGTCCTCAGCCAGGCGTACAGGCCGGGCGAAATCGAGATCAGCACGATCAGCACGATCACCGCGGTGAGGTTGTTCTTCACCGCCGGGATGTTGCCGAAGAAGTATCCCGCCGTGCACAGCGACCCGACCCAGGCGAGCGCGCCCACGACGCACCAGCCGATGTAGCGCGCGTAGGGCATGGCGCCGATGCCGGCGACAAAGGGCACGTAGGTGCGCACGATCGGCAGGAAGCGCGCGAGGATGATGGTCTTGCCGCCGTGACGCTCGTAGAAGGCGTGCGCGCGCGCCAGATGCCCGGGGTTGAACCAGCGCGATTTCTCATAGTGGAACACGCGCGGCCCGACCCAGCGCCCGATCCAGTAGTTGCAGTTGTCGCCTGCAAGCGCCGCGCACACCAGCACCGCCATGACCAGCGAAAGATCCATGCCGCCCGCGGCGGCGAGCGTTCCGGTGACGAACAGCAGCGAGTCGCCGGGCAGGAACGGCCAGATCACCAGTCCGGTCTCGATGAAAACGATGACGAACAGCAGTGCATACACCCACGCGCCGTGCGCGGCGACGAACTCGGCGAGATGCACGTCCAGATGCAGCACGATTTCCCACGCCGCGGCGAGAAGTTCCATGCCCGGATTCTATATACTCCGCGCATGAGCGAGCGCAGCGCTGCGATCCGCATCCTGCCCGAGCTGCTGATCAGCCAGATCGCGGCGGGCGAAGTGGTCGAGCGGCCCGCCTCGGTGCTCAAGGAGCTGCTCGAGAACGCGCTCGACGCCGGCGCGCAGGAGATCCAGGTGACGCTCGATCAGGGCGGCATGCGGCGCGTGCAGGTCGACGACGACGGCGCGGGGCTTGAGCGCGACGACCTGCCGCTCGCGCTCGCGCGCCACGCCACCAGCAAGATCCGCACGCTCGAGGACCTGCAGGGCGTGGCGACGATGGGCTTTCGCGGCGAGGCGCTCGCCTCGATCGCATCGGTAGCGCGGCTCACGATCGCCTCGCGAGTGAAGGACGCCGCTCGCGGCGTGGCAAGCTCGCCGCATGCGTGGAAGATCGGCGCCGAGGGCGCGCACATCGGCGAGGTCGAGCCGGCGGCGCGCGCGCCGGGCACCACGGTCATGGTCGAGGACCTCTATTTCAACACCCCTGCGCGCCGCAAGTTCCTGCGCACCGAGCAGACCGAGTTCGGGCATTGCGAGGAGGTTTTCCGGCGCCTCGCGCTGGCGCGCCCGGATTGCGCGTTCGTGCTCAGGCACAACGGCCGGGTCTCGCTGCACCTGCAGCGCCAGATGCTGGCCGAGCGCGCCGCGGCGCTGCTCGGCGGCGGGCTGCTCGAGGCCGGCTTTCCGGTCGAGGCGCGCGCCGGGGCGCTGCGCCTGCACGGGCTCGCCGGGGCGCCGCAGGCGGCGCGCGCGCGCGCCGACGCGCAGTATCTGTACGTGAACGGGCGCTTCGTGCGCGACCGCATGCTCGCGCACGCGGTGCGCGAGGCCTACCGCGACACCCTGCACGGCGAGCGCCAGCCCGCCTATCTGCTGTTCCTCGAGCTCGATCCGCGCGGCGTGGACGTGAACGTCCACCCGGCAAAGATCGAGGTGCGCTTCCGCGACGCGAGCGGCGTGCACCAGTTCGCGCTGCACGCCCTCAAGCGCGTCCTCTCGCCCGCCGCCGCCGAGGCTCCGGTGTCCTACGTGAGGTTCCCGGCCGCGGGCGCGCAGCAGAGCCTGCAGATGGCGCAGCCCGCCGCCGCCTATCAGTCGTTCATGGCCGCGGCGGCCGGGTCCGCCGTCCTTCCGAGCGCGCAGCCCGCCGCGCTGCCCGCGAGCGAGCCGTCGCCGCCGCTCGGCTTCGCCCTCGCTCAGCTGCACGGAGTGTACATCCTGGCGCAGAACGAAGCCGGGCTGGTGCTCGTCGACATGCACGCCGCGCACGAGCGCATCGTGTACGAAAAGCTGAAGGGCAACCTCGACGCCGGCCGCGTCGAGCGCCAGCAGCTGCTGGTGCCGGCCGCGTTCCGGGCCGAGGCGCTCGAGGTCGCGCTCGCCGAGGAGAGCCGCGAGGCGCTCGAACGCCTCGGCTTCGAGCTGAGCGCCGGCGGGCCGAACGAGCTCGCGGTGCGCGCCGCGCCCGCGCTGCTCGCCGGCGGCGACATCGTGGGCCTGACGCGCGACGTGCTGCGCGAGATCCGCGAGTACGGCGCGAGCGAGGCGCTGCAGGCGCGCCAGAACGAGCTGCTCGCCACCATGGCCTGCCACGCCGCGGTGCGCGCCAACCGCGCGCTGAGCGCCAGCGAGATGAACGCACTGCTGCGCGAGATGGAGGCCACCGAGCGCGCCGGCAGCTGCAACCACGGCCGCCCGACCTGGTATCAGCTGACGATGGCCGACCTCGACCGGCTGTTCATGCGGGGGCGATGAAACAACCCGGCGTGATGATCGTCACCGGCGGCGCGCGCGGCATCGGCGCTGCCACGGCGATCCTCGGTGCGCAACGGGGTTATGCCGTTTGCATCAATTTTCTTCAGTCCAAAGACAAATCTGAAACGATAGTCGAATCCATCGTCAAGAGCGGCGGCAAGGCGGTCGCGGTGCAGGGCGACGTTTCCTCCGAAGCCGACGTGGTGCGGCTGTTCGAGACCAGCGACCGGGAGCTGGGCCGGGTTACGGCGCTGGTCAACAACGCCGGAGTCGTCGACCGGCAGGCGCGCGTCGAGGCCATGGAGGCGCCGCGCCTGCAGCGCATGTTCGCGACCAACGTCGTCGGCGCGCTGCTGTGCGCGCGCGAGGCGATCCGGCGCATGTCGACCCGGCACGGCGGCGCGGGCGGCGCGATCGTCAACGTCTCCTCGGCCGCGGCGCGGCTCGGCTCCCCCGGCGAGTACGTCGACTACGCGGCCTCGAAGGGCGCGATCGACACCATGACCGTCGGCCTCGCCAGGGAGCTCGCCGCGGACGGCATCCGCGTCAACGCCGTGCGCCCGGGCTTCGTGCACACCGGGATCCACGCCAGTGGCGGCGAGCCGAACCGCATCGAGCGGCTGCGCGACGCCATTCCGATGCAGCGCGGCGGCGAGCCCGAGGAAGTGGCGCGCGCGATCCTGTGGCTGCTCTCGGACGAAGCTTCGTACTCCACCGGCGCGATCCTGGACGTGAGCGGAGGCAGATAGGGGTTCGATGGCGACGAAGCAGGTCGCTTTCGCGCTGCTCGGTCCCACCGCGAGCGGCAAGTCGCGCCTGGCGATGCAGCTCGCCGCGCAGTTCTCGGGCACGCGTGCGATCGAGATCGTGAGCGTCGACTCGGCTCAGGTCTACCGCGGCATGGACATCGGCACCGCCAAGCCCTCGGCCGCCGAGCGCGCCTCAGTTCCGCACCACCTCATCGACATTGCCGACCCGACCGAGCGCTACTCCGCAGGACGTTTCCGGCGCGACGCGCTGCAGGCGATCGAGGGAATTTTTTCGAGGCAGAACGTTCCGCTCCTGGTCGGCGGGAGCATGCTCTACTACCGCGCGCTCGCGCAGGGGCTGGACGAGCTGCCGGCGGCGAACCCGAAGCTCCGCGCACAGATCGACCGCGAGGCAACCCGACGGGGCTGGCCGACCATGCACGCCGAGCTGGCGCGGGTGGATCCGAAGTCCGCGGCGCGCCTGCAGCTCAACGACGCGCAGCGCATCCAGCGCGCGCTCGAGGTCTATCGCATCACCGGCAGGCCGCTCTCGGCGCTGCTGGGAGCCGCCAGGGCGCCCCTGCCTTTCGAGCTCAAGGCGTATTCGATCCTGCCGAGCGACCGCGCCGAGCTGCACGCCCGCATCGAGGCCCGCTTCGAGGCGATGCTCGAGCGCGGCCTGGTCGAAGAGCTGCGCGCTCTGCGCGCGCGCTACGCGCTCAGCGCCGACCTGCCGAGCATGCGCGCGGTCAGCTACCGTCAGGCCTGGGAATTCCTCGAGGGCAGAGCGAGCGAGGCGCAGATGCGCGAGCGCGCCATCGCCGCCACGCGCCAGCTCGCCAAGCGCCAGCTGACCTGGCTGCGCGGCCTGCCCCGGCTCGCGCCGGGCGAGCGGCTCGCCGCAGCGATCGCGCGGGGCCGATGACGGCGTCGCGGCGACTATAGAATGGCCCTGCACCGGAGGACCGCAAATGGAACTGGGAATCGTCGGCATGGGCAGGATGGGCGCCGGCATGGCGCGGCGGCTCGCGCGCGGCGGCGCGCGCGTGATCGCCTGCGACCACGACAAGACAGCGCGCGAGGCGCTCGCGGACGAAGCCGGCGTGGAGTGCGTCGAGGGCTACGCCGCCCTCGCGGCGCAGCTCGCCGGGGAGCGCGTGATCCTGCTCATGCTGCCGGCGGGCGCGCCGACCGAGGACGCGCTGAGGGAGCTCTTGCCGCTGCTTTCGGCGGGCGACACGCTGGTCGACGGCGGCAACGCCTTCTACCGCGACTCGATGGCGCGCGCGCTCGAGCTCTCGCAGCGCGGGCTGCGCTACATCGACGCCGGCGTCTCCGGCGGGGTGCACGGCCTCGCGCACGGCTATTGCCTGATGCTCGGCGGCACGCCCAGGTCGGTCGAGATCTTCGAGCCCTTTGCGCGCATCCTCGCCCCCGCGCCCGAGACCGGCTGGCTGCACTGCGGCCCGAGCGGCGCCGGGCACTTCGCCAAGATGATCCACAACGGCATCGAGTACGGCATGATGCAGGCGCTCGCCGAGGGCTTCGCCCTGCTCGCGGCGCGCAAGGAATTCGAGTTCGACCCCGGGCGGCTCGCCGAGACCTGGCGCCACGGCAGCCTGGTGCGCTCCTGGCTGCTCGACCTGTGCGCGGAAATCCTCAAGCAGGACGAGGACCTCGAGAGCGTCGCGCCGGTGGTGGCCGATTCCGGCGAAGGCCGCTGGACGGCGCTCGAGTCGGTGGAGCTCGGCGTGCCCGCGCCGGTGATCACCATGGCCCTGATGGCGCGCTTCTCCAGCCAGGGCGGCTCCGACTACGCGAGGAGGCTCCTCGCCACCATGCGCGCGAGCTTCGGCGGCCACCCGGTGCAGATGAAATGATCGTGGTGGTGATGAGCGGATCGACGTCGCTCTGCCTCCCGAACGGTGCGTCGCCGTGATCAGCGCCGCCCGCGGTAACACGCGCAGATGACGGATGACAATCAATCGCATCGCGACTGATACACCCATTTCCGCATACCTCCGGACATACAGTTCACCAGATCCTCACCTGTGTCCGACGGAACCTCGGGCTCCGTCCGGGCTGTGTTCGCCGGAATGGCAATCTGCCGCCAGGGAGAGTTTCCGGCGACGATCTCACCCGTGTTCGTGTCCTCGACCCAGACGAAACAGCAGTCTGGGGAAGGTCTGATGCCTGGACGATTCGCCAAAGCCCTGATCGATAGCCAGAGTGGCGCGGTCAAGATCACGGCCGCGAAACAATATCCGCAGTAGGTCAAAGCATCCGCCCACAGCGACGACGAAGCACGCGACGGCGCGGGTCGCGAGAGCTTGATCGTTGCGGGGCGAACGCCGTGGCTACGTTCGTATGCGAGCACCAGAAGATCCGACCCTAGCGGGGCATCCAGCCCGAGCGGAGTCTTGTCCTGCGCGCCGTTCGACCAAGTCACTTCGACTTCGACGGAAATCAATCCGGGCGCGACCTTGAGCGGAACTTGCGCCCCGCCGCCTGATGTGCGGATCAGCGATACAGCGTTCCGGAGCGGCGGCTCGGGCGCATCGGTGGTCTGCATCGCCTGGCATGCAGCTAACTGCGTCACGAGCACGAGTGCGAGCGGGGCGCTCACCGGCGTTCGGTTGGGCGGCAGCACCGTTCGCGGGCGCGGCTTGGCGACGTCCTCGGCGTTGACAATGCGCACGTTCTGCAGCGACTTGAAGGAAACGGACGAGCGAAGATCGGCAGTCATGGGCTCCCTGGCTTCTCCCTGTTCGTTCACGTTACTTTATTACCCGAGGGACAGAATCCGCGTACTCAGACGCCGGTGCGTCGTTCCGACAGGCCTCCACCGAGGGCGGCGTGGCCTCCTCGTGCTCGCGCGCGCCCGTGCCGCGGCAACCCACGCCTTTGCCCCCGTTGTCACTCGAGCTGCGGACGACCGCCTGCGGCTCCGCCGCGCTCGGGCGATGCACCGCAACCCTGCAGCCCGATCGCAGGCACCAAGGCGCACACGACAAGCAGGCACTGCCACATGGCTCAGCTGCCGATGTGCACCTGGTACTTCGCGCCGTCGGAGAAGGTGCAGATGCCGGCGCCCTGCTGCGGCGTGTTCATCTGGTATTCGCAGCTCATGTAAGCGCCGCCCGAGCCGTATGCGCTCGCCACACCGCGCCGCGCATCGCCGTTCACGCGCGTCGCCTCTCCGGTGAGGGTTTCGCCGCGATAGTTCAGCTGAAAGCGCCCCTTGCCGGTCATCATGTTGGTCACGCTGCCGGTGACCACGCCGGTCTGCGTGGCGAGGTCGTTGGCCGGATACAGGCGCGCGGTCAGCACCACCGGGTAGGGTCCGGGGGCCGGCGACCCCGGCGGAATCGGATAAGCGTGGTAGACGGGTCGCCCGTCGGGGCCGACCGCGGGAACGACGTAGCAGCCCGCGAGCGCCAGCGTGGCGACCGACAGCGCTGCGATGAGCTTTTTGTTCGCTTTCATGGTTCTCTCCTTTCACGTTTGCAGGCTGGTTGCCTCGCCTGCTGGGGCCATGATCGGAGCCGGACCCGCAAAGTCCGCTTACGGGTCGCTTACTTATTGCTTAAAGGCTGGCCGGGGCGCGCCAAGTGGTCGGCCTCAAAGCACTTTTCGTAGAAATCGCTCGCGCGCTCCGGCAGGCCGGACTGCTCCCACCAGCGGCCGATGGCGAGCATGGCGCGCACGAACCGGCTGCGCATGCGCTCGCGCCGCTCGAGCTGCCAGGCCTCGTCGGCATCGGCGGCAAGGAAGGGGCCGCGGTACAGATCGAGCAGGCGCGCCGAAAAGCTCTGCACCCGCTCGGCGTCCAGGTCCGGCCGGGCGCGCGCGAAGGCGGCCTCGATCTGGCCGACCAGCTCGTCGAAGGCCCAGGCGTCCACCCAGAAGAAGCGCCGGTCGAGCGTCACCTTGCCTTCGTGCAGCAGCACCGCGCGATCCTCCCCGAGGAGCTTCCGCAGCCGGTGCAGGGTGCTGTTGAACGAGCGGTGCGCCGAATCGCCGTCGATGCGCGGCCACAGCGCTCCGGTGACGCGGTCCTCGCTCACGCGATCGCCGCCGCAGGCGATCAGCACCTTGAGCATCTCGAGCGGCCGGCGCTGCGCCTTGCCGGCGCTGACGAGAGGCGCGTCGTGCCTGAGAACGCCGAAGGTTCCCATGGTGCGCACGCGAAAGCTCCACGGCCAGTCCTTCACCAGCAGCGGCGGCTGCTCGGGGGCGAGCGCGCGGCGCTTGACCAGGCTCTTCACGAACTCGGGCTCGATCCCCGCCTCGAGGGCCTGCGCGCATACGCGCGCCATGGCATCGGGCCGCCACCACAGGAAGTGCGCGTATGCGTACTCGCGGCCGAGCGCGAGGCCGCGGCGCAGCGCGGCGAGACCGGGCCGCTGGCGACCGTGCTCGAGGGCGAGCCGGCCGAAGCCGACCAGGCAGGTGAACTCGAGATGCCGGTTGTCGATGCCCTCGACGATTCTTCGCAGCTGCTGCAGGTGCGCGATGCACTTGCGTTCATCGCCGCACTCGGCGAGCGCTTCGGCGAGCGCAAGCCGGCACAGAACCTCGAAGTAGGGGCAGCCGACCTCTACCGCCATCCTGAGCGCGACGCGCTCCTGCTGCAGCGCGCGCATCAGGTCCTTGCGCAGCATCGCTTCCCACGCCTGGAAATGATGGTAGAGGCACTGGTCGAGGCGGCCGGCGCGCGCGGCTTGCGGCTCGAGCTGCTTGGCGTAGCCTGCAGCGAGCTCCAGCTGCTGCGCGCCCAGAGCGCCGCCGTAGCCGTACACGAGCAGCTGGAAGCTCCATGTGTGCACGCCCGCGGTGCGCGCGATCCGCAGGCCCTCCTCCACCGCCTTGAGGCAGAGCTCGCGGTCGGCAATGAGCATGCCGTACATCGCCTCGACGTTCTTTAGCGTGATGAGCGAGAACGGCGTGACCCCGGGCTCGGCGGTGATGCGGCGCATCGCCTCGATCAGCGCGAGCGCCTTGCCGTAGACCCCGGTCCACATCAGCGTCAGCGAGCACAGCAGCCCCACGAACATCTTCAGGTTCGGGTCGGCGACCTCGCGCGCGCGCCCGAGCGCGCGCTCGACCCAGCGCTGCAGGTCGCGCCGGTGCGGCTGGCGCAGGGTGAGCGAGAACACCATGCTGCAGGCGACGCGCGCCTCGACCGCCGGCGAGGGGTACTTGACGCCGCTCGTCTCCGCCTCGTCGACCACGGCGATCCAGCGCTCGAGCAGCGAGAAATCGTCGAGCTCGTAGAGGATCGCATCCATCGCGCCGGAGGCGGCGAGCACCATCCCGGTGAGATCGGCGGGGGTGCGCGCGCGAAACAGCTCGAACGCCTTCTCGTAGCGGACGCGGCCCTCGCGTGGCGCGAGCTGGGCCTGGCTCGCCGCCGCCCAGTACTCGATCCAGGGGTGCTGGTCGCGCACTTCCGGCGGCAGGTCCTCGGCCCAGCGCGCCAGTGTCTCGCCGCGGCCCTGCGCGAGCATCGCCTCGGCATGCGCCATGACGAGGCGCGCCATCTCGTCCCAGTCGTGGCTTTCGCGGTAGAGGGCGACCGCTTCCTCGATCTGGCCCGCCGCTTCCATCGCCGCTGCTGCGGCCTTCTGCAGCTGGCGGCGCCGCTCCTTGGGGTGCGTGTCCTGGATGCGCGCAAGCAGGAATTCGCGGAACATCGGATGGTACTGGTACACCGACTCGGGGCGCGCCTGGCGCAGCGCAACGAAGTAGTTGTTGCGATGCAGCTCGGCGAGGATGCGGCCGGCGCGCGCGTCGCCCGTCAATCCCTCCGCCATGCCCGCGGTCATGTGCGCCAGGAACGCGGTGCGCAGCAGCAACTCCTGGGTGCTGGCGTCGGTCTTCTGGAAGATCTCGCCCGCGAGGTAGTCGAACACCAGCTGGTTGGTCGACTGCTCGGGCGGGTCGGCGATCGAGCCCGACATCTTCGCCTGCTCCAGCATCAGCACCAGCCCCGCGGCCCAGCCCTGCGTCTTGGCGTAGAGCTGCGCGAGCGCGTCGGGCGCCAGGTCGGGGCGGCGCTGCCGGGCGATCGAGTCGGTTTCCTCGCGCGACAGGCGCAGGTCGTCCCAGCCCAGCACCGCGAGCGCCTGGCTGGCGCGCAGGCGTGCCATTTCCGGCGGCGGGTCGCCGCGGCTGGCGACGATCGCGCATCCCTCGGGCGGCAGTTCGGCGAGCGCGTCGCGCATCACCTGGTGGAACTGCGAGAACGCGGGCACGTCGTGGTAGCCGTCGAAGACTACCGCGAACGGCGGCTTGAGCCGCGCGTACAGGCTCTGGAAGTAGCGCCGCGTGAAGACCGCCAGCCCGGCATGGTATTCGGGCGTGAGCAGCGGCAGCGGCGCGCCGCCGCCGCCGTGCTCCGCTGCGGCCACGCCGAGGTAGTAGAAGAACGTGGCGACATCGGCGTCGCCCTCGTCGAGCTGGTACCAGAGGCAGTCGATGCCGGCGTGGTCGAGGTAGCTCGCCACCGTGGTCGTCTTGCCGCAGCCCGGCGGCCCTGCGATCCACACCACCGAGCGCTGGCGCGCCTCGTCGAGCAGAGCGAACAGCCGCTTGCGCGGCAGGATTCCGGACAGGCTCGGGCGCGAGGTCTTGCCGAGCGAGGCGCGCCTGGGCTTCATGGCGAGCGCATTCTATTCCGCAGCCTCGCCGCGTGCCGTCCCCTCGCGGCGCGGGTCGGCGCCGCCGCGCCAGCCGCCGGCGTGGCGCTCGATCACCTGAGTGCCGCTGGTGAGGTCATGGATCAGCACCGCATGGCCGCGCTCGCGCAGCGCCGGCACGAGCGCCTCGTAGGCCGAGCCGCGCTCGATCTCGGTCGGCCCGTTGCGGCTGCCGAAATTGGCCAGCGCCGCCGCGCCCTGCGCGTCCATTCCCCAGTCCAGCATCGCCACCAGCGCCTTGGCGACGTAATAGATGATGCTCGCCCCGCCCGCGGAGCCGAGCGCAGCCTGCAGCGATCCGTCGGGCGCGAAAACCAGGCTCGGCGACATGGCGCTGCGCGGGCGCTTGCCCGCCTCGACGCGGTTGGCGACCGGGCGGCCGCCGGCTTCGGCAACGAAGGAGAAGTCGGTCAGCTCGTTGTTGAGCAGAAAGCCCCGCACCAGGATGCGGCTGCCGAACGCGTACTCCACGGTCGTCGTCATCGCCACTGCGTCGCCGCGCGCGTCCACGACCGAGATGTGGCTGGTGCCCGCGGCCTCGGCGGCGGGCGCCTCGCCCAGCGTGCGCAGCGCATGCCGCGGCGACCCCGGCTCCGCCTTTCCCATCGAGCGCTCGCCGATTTGGCCGGAGCGGCTCTCGAGATAGCCCGGCTCGAGCAGGCCCGCCACCGGCTGCGGCACGAACGCCGGATCGGCGATGTAGCGCGCGCGGTCGGCATAGGCGAGCCGCGCCGCCTCGGAGAAGAAATGCACCGCCGCCGCCGAGCCCGGCGCCGCGTGGCGGAACGGCGTGCGCTCGAGAATGCCGAGCAGCTGCAGCAGCGTCACCCCGCCCGCGGGCGATCCCATGCTGCACACGCGCCGGCTGCGGTAGGCCATGCACACCGAGTCGCGCTCGATCGGCCGGTAACGCGCCAGGTCCTCGAGCGCGAGATCGCCGGGCAGCTGGTGCGAACGGACCGCGCGCACGATGTCGCGCGCGATCGACCCGCTGTAAAAGGCACCAGCGCCTGAGGCCGCGATCGCGCGCAGCGTGGCCGCGTATTCGCGATTGACCACCCGTGCGCCGAGCGGGCGCGTCTTTCCCTGCTCGTCGTAATACAAACCACGGGCCGCCGGCACATCCCGCAACACGGCTTCGCCCTCGAGCAGCCGGTGCAGGCGCGCCGACATCGGGAATCCCTGCTCGGCGAGCCGGATCGCGGCGCCGAACAGCTTCGACCAGGCGAGCCGCCCGTGGCGGCGGTGCGCCGCCTCCAGCATGCGCAGCACGCCCGGAACGCCGACCGCGCGCCCGCTCGCCATCGCCTCGGCGCGCGCAAGCGGCTTGCCCGCGGCGTCGAGAAACCTGCCGGCGCGCGCCGCCATCGGCGCGGTCTCGCGCCCGTCGTAGGCACGCAGGCGCTTTCCTGCGCGCGACCAGTGAAGCAGGAACGCGCCGCCGCCAATGCCCGAGGACTGGGGCTCGACCAAGCCGAGCACCAGTTGCGCCGCGATCGCCGCGTCAACCGCGCTGCCGCCGCGGCGCAGCACCTCGACCGCAGCGTCGACCGCGAGAGGATTCGCCGCCGCGACCATGAATTGCCGGGCGTGGGCGGCCGGTCGCGCCTGCGACGCGCTCGGCGGCTCGGGCTGCGGCTGCGCAACAAGTCCCGCCGGCGCTGCGGCAAGCAGCACGCACAGGAGGGCGACCGGGCCGGAAATGCGCATTTTTTTAATCTAGCGCAAATGTCGCATGCAGCGCCCCTCTAGGATCGATCTACGCGAATCCAGGAGCAAGCGTGTTCCAGGTCCGGATCCATGGTCGGGGCGGTCAAGGGGTAGTCACTGCCGCCGAGATGCTGTCGATCGCTGCGTTCCGCGAGGAAAGGCATGCGCAGGCGTTTCCGAGCTTCGGCTCGGAGCGCACCGGGGCGCCGGTGGTCGCCTTCTGCCGCATCGACGAGAACGAGATCCGGCTGCGCGAGCCGGTGCTCGCGCCCGATGCGCTCATCATCCAGGATCCGACGCTGCTGCACCAGGTGGACGTCTTCGCCGGCCTGGCGCCGGGCGGCTGCATCCTCATCAACACCGGCCGCACGTTCCAGCAGCTGGGCCTGAGCGAGCTGACGGAAAAATTCAGATTCTGCGCGGTACCCGCCACCGAGCTCGCGCTGCGGCACGTCGGCCGGCCGCTGCCGAACGCGGCGCTGCTGGGCGGCTTCTCGGCCTTTGTGGAAATTCCGCACTTCGAGTCCGTGCGCGCGGCCATCGAGGAAAAATTCTCCGGCAGGATCGCCCAGGCCAATGTCGCGGCGGCGCGCGAGGCCTACGAGTTCGTGCGCAGGGAAGCCCATGCTGAGACAGACTGAAGGCTCGCGCGCGGTCGCCGAGGCGGTCGCGCTGTGCCGGCCGGAGGTGATCTGCGCCTATCCGATCTCGCCGCAGACGCACATCGTCGAAGCACTCGGCGAGAGGGTGAAATCCGGCGCGCTCAAGCGCTGCGAGTTCATCAACGTCGAATCCGAGTTCGCGGCCATGTCGGTCGCCATCGGTGCCTCGGCGGCGGGCGCGCGCGCCTACACGGCCACCGCCAGCCAGGGGCTGCTCTACATGGCCGAGGCCGTGTTCAACGCCGCCGGGCTCGGCCTGCCGATCGTGATGACCGTGGCCAACCGCGCCATCGGCGCGCCGATCAACATCTGGAACGACCACAGCGACGCCATGAGCCAGCGCGACTGCGGCTGGATCCAGCTGTTCGCCGAGACCAATCAGGCGGCGCTCGACCTGCACATGCAGGCGTTTCGCCTCGGCGAGGAGCTCTCGCTGCCGGTCATGGTGTGCATGGACGGCTTCATCCTGACCCACGCCTACGAGCGCGTCGACGTCCCCACGCAGCAGCAGGTCGACGCCTACCTGCCGCCCTACGAGCCGCGCCAGGTGCTCGACCCGGCCGAGCCGGTCTCGATCGGCGCCATGGTCGGCCCGGAAGCCTTCACCGAGGTGCGCTATCTCGCGCATTCCAAGCAGATGCGCGCGCTCGAGCTGATCCCGGGCTGGGCCGAGGAATTCCGGCGCGCTTTCGGGCGCGACACCGGCGGCCTGCTGCACACCTATCGCACCGGGGATGCCGACACGATCGTGGTTGCGCTCGGCTCGGTGCTCGGCACGGTCAAGGACACGGTCGATGAAATGCGCAAAGCCGGCGCGCGCATCGGCGTGCTCGGCATCACCTGCTTCCGCCCCTGGCCGCATGGCGCGGTGCGCGCGGCGCTCGCCGAGGCAAAGCGCGTCGTAGTGCTGGAGAAGAGCCTGGCGGTCGGGCTGGGCGGCATCGTTTCGGCCAACGTGCGCACCTCGTTCTCCGGCAATCCCGACGCCGTGCACGCGGTGATCGCTGGCCTGGGCGGGCGCGCGATCACGCGCGCCTCGCTCACGCGCGTGTTCGGCGCCGCCATGGCCGGCAATCTCGAGCCGCTGAGTTTCCTCGATCTCGATCGCAGCATGGTCGAGCGCGCGCTCGCGCGCGAGCGCGAGCAGCGCCGCTCCGGGCCGATCGCCGAGAACATCCTGCGCGACCTCGGCGTGGTCGCCGCGCGTCCCGGCTGAGGCGCGCCATGGACGGCCAATCGGTCAAGTTCTACCAGACGGGCACATTCACCGTCGGCAACCGCCTGCTCGCGCCCGAGGCGCGCTCGGTGCAGTCCGACATGCGCCGCAGCAACGCGCTCAACTCCGGGCACCGCGCCTGCCAAGGCTGCGGCGAGGCGCTCGGCGCGCGCTACGCGATCGACGCGGCGATGCGGGCGACCGGCAGCCAGCTGGTGGCCGCCAATGCCACCGGCTGCCTGGAAGTGTTCTCGACGCCCTACCCGGAGACCTCCTGGCAGATGCCGTGGATCCATTCGCTGTTCGGCAACGCGGCGGCGGTGGCGACCGGCATCGCCGCGGCGATGCGGGTCAAAGGCAAGCCCGAGGTGCGCGTGGTGGCGCAGGGCGGCGACGGCGGCACTACCGACATCGGCTTCGGTTGCCTGTCGGGCATGTTCGAGCGCAACGACGACGTGCTCTACATCTGCTACGACAACGAGGCCTACATGAATACCGGCGTGCAGCGCTCCTCGGCCACGCCGCCCGCGGCGCGCACCGCGACCACCATGGCGGTGGGCGCGGAGCCGGGCAACGTCTTCGGCCAGGGCAAGGACCTGCCCGCGATCGCGATGGCGCACGGCATCCCCTATGTCGCTACCGCGACGGTCGCCGAGCTGCGCGACCTCGAGGCGAAAGTGGGACACGCGATGCAGTTCCGCGGCGCGCGCTACATCCACATCTTCGTCCCCTGCCCGCTCGGCTGGGGACACGACTCGGCGGACACGATCCGCATCGCACGCCTGGCGAAGGAAACCGGCCTGTTCCCCGTGTTCGAGGCGGTGTACGGCGAGATCACCGCGGTATCGAAGATCCGCCGTCAGCTCCCGGTCGAGGAGTACCTGAGGCCGCAGAAGCGCTTCGCGCACCTGTTCGGCAAACCGCCGCGCGTCGCCGTGATTGCGCGCATCCAGGGCATCGCCGACCGCAACATCCGCCGCTACGGGCTGACCGACGAGGGTGCGCGTCCATGATGCGCAAGCCCTTCGCCATCACGCTCGACCCGGGATCGAGCCTCGCCAACCACACCGGCTCGTGGCGCACCCTGCGGCCGGAATACGTGGACCGCCTGCCGCCATGCAACAGCGCCTGTCCGGCCGGGGAAAACATCCAGGGCTGGCTGTATCACGCCGAGTCGGGCGACTACGAGAAAGCGTGGCGCGTCCTGACGCTCGACAACCCGATGCCCGCGGTGATGGGGCGCGTCTGTTACCACCCGTGCGAGGGATCGTGCAACCGCGCCAGCCTCGACGCCGCGGTGGGAATCAACTCGGTCGAGCGCTTCCTCGGCGACGAGGCGATCCGGCGAGGCTGGCGCTTTGAAGTTCCCGGATTGTCGACCGGAAAAAGAATTCTGATCGTGGGCGCGGGACCCTCCGGCCTGTCGGCGGCCTACCACCTGGCGCGGCTCGGGCACGCGGTCACCATCCGGGAGGCCGGACCGGTCGCCGGCGGCATGATGCGCTTCGGCATCCCGACCTACCGGCTGCCGCGCGACGTCCTCGATGCCGAGATCGGGCGCATCACGGCTCTGGGCGTGCGCCTTGAACTGAATTCCAAGGTCAACGACATCCTGCAAGCAAAGAACGAACAGGAATTCGACGCGGTCTTCCTCGCGGTCGGCGCGCACATCGCCAAGCGCGCTTACATCCCGGCAGGCAGCGCGGCCAAGATCCTCGATGCGCTTGCGGTGCTGCGCTCGATGGAAGGCAGGGACAAGCCCCTGCTCGGCCGGCGCGTCGTCGTCTACGGCGGCGGCAACACCGCGATCGACGTCGCGCGCACCGCCAAGCGCCTCGGCGCCGAGGAATCGATCATCGTCTACCGCCGCACGCGCGAGAGGATGCCGGCGCACGACTTCGAGGTCGAGGAGGCGCTGCAGGAAGGCGTGCTGATCAAGTGGCTCTCGACCATCAGGCAGGCGGCGGAATCCTCGATCACGGTGGAGAAGATGGTGCTGGATGCGACCGGCTTTCCGCAGCCCACCGGCGAGCTGGAGACGCTGGCCGCCGACTCGGTGGTGCTCGCGCTCGGCCAGGATGTCGACCTCGCGTTCCTCGAGGGGGTGCCGGGCATGCAGGTGACGGACGGTGTCGTGCAGGTGGGGGTGGACATGATGACCGGCTGCGCCGGCGTGTTCGCCGGCGGGGACATGGTGCCGGCGGAGCGCACCGTCACCGTCGCCATCGGCCACGGCAAGAAGACCGCGCGTCATATCGACGCTTGGTTAAGGGGTAAGGTCTTTCTACAGGAGCAAAAACATGAAGCGGCGATCTTTGAAAAGCTGAATCCCTGGTATTACGCCGACGCGCCGAAAACCATGCGCCCCGTGCTCGACGTGATCCGCCGCCAGTCGACGTTCGACGAGGTGGTGCAGGGGCTGGACGAGTCGAACGCGCTGTACGAGGCGCGCCGCTGCCTTTCCTGCGGCAACTGCTTCGAGTGCGACAACTGCTACGGCGTTTGCCCCGACAATGCGGTGATCAAGCTGGGGCCCGGCAATCGCTTCCGCTTCAATTACGATTACTGCAAGGGCTGCGGCATCTGCGTGTCCGAATGCCCCTGCGGTGCGATCCGCATGGTCCCGGAGGAAATATGAGCACCCCCTATGCGAACGTCCGCGCGATCGGCAGCAGCGAGGAGCTGCTCGCGCACGCCATCGAAATCGAGCGCGAGGCCGCGGCGCGCTACGCCGAGCTCGGCGAGCGCATGAAGGACCTCGGCAACGACATCGTCGGCGAGCTCTTCCTGCGGCTCGCGAAGCTGGAGCAGGACCACGAGCAGGAGCTCGTGAAGCGCGCCGCCGGCTTGAAGCTGCCGCAGATCCCCTCCAGCGAATACGCCTGGCTCGGCCAGGGCGCGCCCGAGACCGCGGCGCACGATCTGGTGCTGCAGACCCTCACCCCGCACGCCGCGCTCAAGATCGCGCTTGCCGCCGAAGTGCGCGCCGCGGCATTCTTCGAGGCAGCGAGAAAGCAGATCCGCGATCCGCAGCTCGCCGAGATGGCCGCGGAGATGGCCGCCGAGGAAGGCGTGCACATCGCCTGGGTAAAGAGCGCGATCCGCCGTACGCCCGACCCGGTGATCGACTGGAGCTCGGTGTTCGGCTAGGCCATCAGCGGCACGACCAGCAGCGCGACGATGTTGATGATCTTGATGAGCGGGTTGACCGCGGGACCCGCGGTGTCCTTGTAGGGGTCGCCCACCGTATCGCCGGTGACCGCGGCCTTGTGGGCTTCCGAGCCCTTGCCGCCGTGGTTGCCGTCCTCGATGTACTTCTTGGCGTTATCCCAGGCGCCGCCGCCGGTGCACATCGAGATCGCTACGAAGAGGCCGGTGACGATGGTGCCCATCAGCAC
Source organism: Betaproteobacteria bacterium (assembly GCA_016177575.1). Classification (GTDB taxonomy): domain Bacteria; phylum Pseudomonadota; class Gammaproteobacteria; order Burkholderiales; family SG8-39; genus RBG-16-66-20. The sequence goes on along the minus strand of JACOVA010000103.1, from coordinate 549 downwards.
GCCGCCGAGCGCCTGCGGCCCGAGCACCAGCCCGACGACGATCGGCACCAGCACCGGCAGCAGCGACGGGATCATCATCTCCTTGATCGCGGCGCGCGTCAGCAGGTCGACCGCGGTGCCGTACTCGGGCTTGGCGGTGCCCTCCATGATGCCCTTGATCTCCTTGAACTGGCGGCGCACTTCCAGCACCACCGAGCCCGCGGCGCGGCCGACCGCCTCCATCGCCATGGCGGCGAACAGGAACGGCACCATGCCGCCGATCAGCAGCCCGATCACCACCATGTGGTTGGAGAGATCGAACGAGATCGACTTGCCGGCGGCCTCGAGCGCGTGCGTGTAGTCGGCGAACAGCACCAGCGCCGCCAGGCCCGCCGAGCCGATCGCGTAGCCCTTGGTCACCGCCTTGGTGGTGTTGCCCACCGCGTCGAGCGGATCGGTGATCTCGCGCACCGAATCGGGCAGGTCGGCCATCTCGGCGATGCCGCCCGCGTTGTCGGTGATCGGGCCGTAGGCGTCGAGCGCGACGATGATGCCGGCCATCGACAGCAT
>JACOVA010000102.1 GCA_016177575.1 Betaproteobacteria bacterium | reverse complement strand
GGTTCTCCGCGAGCACTTCGAGCAGCGGGCGGCCGCTTTCGGCCGCCGCGCGGCAGGCGTCGTAGACGATGTCGTGCGCGTCCTGCCTGCCGAGCTTGGGCGCGAGCCCCATCATGACGGCCTCGGCCACGATCAGGCCCGAGGTCATGCCGAGGTTGCGCTGCATGCGCGCGGAGTCCACCGTCAATCCCGCGAGCATCAGCTTCGCCTGCCTGAGCGCCCCGGCCGTGGCGATGAAGCTCTCGGGCAGCGCGATCCACTCCGCGTGCCACGGGCCGGTGGCGCGCTCGAAGTCCTGCACCATGGCATCGAGCATCAGCGCGCCGTGCTGGCGCACCAGTTTCGCGCAGGCGACGATCAGCTCCGAGGAGATCGGGTTTGTCTTCTGCGGCATGGTGCTGCTGCCGCCGCGCCCGTGCTCGAAGGGCTCGAAGGCTTCGCCCAGCTCGGTCGCCATCATCAGCATCACATCGGTGGCGATCTTGGCAAGCGACCCCGTGACCAGACCGGCGAAGAGCACCGCTTCGGCCAGGCCATCGCGCGCGACGTGCCAGGTAATCGCCGGCTCGCTCAAGCCCAGCTCGCGCATCAGCGCGGCGCGCACCGCGAGCCCCTGCTCGCCGAGCGAGGCGAGGGTGCCCGCCGCGCCGCCGAATTGCCCCACCAGCACGCGCGGCCGCAGCTGCGCAAGGCGCTCGCGGTGGCGCTCGATGGGCGCGCGCCACACCGCCGCTTTGAAGCCGAAAGTGATCGGCAGCGCCTGCTGCAGATGGGTGCGTCCCGCCATCGGCGTGTCGCGGTGGCGACGCGCGAGCGCTGCGAGCGCCGCCGAGACCGCCGCCAGATCGGCTGCCACCAGATCGAGCGCCGAGCGCAGCTGCAGGACCAGCGCGCTGTCCATGATGTCCTGCGTGGTCGCACCCCAGTGCACGTAGCGCCCCGCCTCGCCCGCGCAGGCCGCGGCGAGCTGCTTGACGAGGGGCAGGATGGGATAGCCGACGAGCTCGGTCTCGCGCTTCAGGCGCTCGAGGTCCAGAACGGCGGGCTTTGCCCTGGCGCTGATCTCGCTCGCCGCTGCCGCCGGAATCATGCCGAGCCCGGCCTGCGCGCGCGCCAGCGCAGCTTCCACCTCGAGGCAGCGCGCGAGGAACCCGCTGTCGGAGAAGATGGCGCGCATCTCGGCGCTGCCGAACATGTCGCGGTAAAGAGCCGAATCGAAGACGGTCGAGCTCATGGCGCGCGCTATGGCTTGCGGAACAGTGCCTTGAGTTCCTCGCCGATCGGCAGACCCTTGAGGGGGGTGCCCGGGCCGTCGGTGTAACGGCCCCAGACGCGCGTCTCCGTCCCGGTCGCGAGCAGCGTGCCATCCTCGCGCACCACTTGGTGCCGTACCACGAACGACTTGCCGCCCCAGCGCACGATGCGCGATTTCACCTCGGCGCGGTCCTGCTGTCCGGCGCTGCTCTTGAACTCGCATTCGGCGGCGACCAGGGGCATCGCGAGGTTCTCGGCGCGCATGCGCTTGGCCGGGTAGCCGACCGAGGCGAACAGGCTCCAGGTGGCGGCGTCGAACCAGCGGAAATACGTGGGGTAGAAGATGATTCCCGCGGGATCGCAGTCGCCCCAGTGAAGCTGGACGGGAAAGATTCCCTCGATCGAATCGAACTCTTCTTCCGACACGCTGCCGGATAATATCAGCACACGCGCATGGCCGAGACCAGCAACTGGGCGTTTCCCGCCACCCTGCAGCCGGACCCGGCGCAGACGCGCTTCGATCTCGAATCGGCGTTCGATTCGGTGGTGATGCTGCGCGCCGAGATTCCAGAGGGCGCCTTCACCGCGGCCATCCTCGGAACCGAACGCGCGGGCAACGGCGTCGTCATCCGCGAGGACGGGCTGGTGCTGACGATCGGCTATCTGATCACCGAGGCGCAGTCGATCTGGCTCGCCACCAATCGCGGCACCGTCGTTGCCGGACATGCGCTCGCTTACGACCAGGCAAGCGGCTTCGGCCTGGTGCTGCCGCTCGCCGCGCTCGGCGTGCGGCCGCTCGCGCGCGCCCCTGCCGCCGCGGCCGTGCCGGGGGCGGCGGCGATCGTCATCGGTCACGGCGGCCGCGCCCACTCGCTCAAGGTGAAGATCGTCGCCAAGCGCGAGTTCGCCGGCTACTGGGAGTACGTCCTCGACAACGCGATTTTTACCGCGCCCGCGCATCCGCAGTGGGGCGGCGCGGCGCTGCTCGGCGAGGACGGGCGGCTGCTCGGCATCGGCTCGCTGCTGGTGCAGGAGGCGGTCGGCGGCAGGGCGGTCGACGGCACCATGTTCGTGCCGGTCGAGCTGCTCGAGCCGATCCTCGAGGATATGCTCGCGCTCGGCCGCCCCGCGCGCGCGCCCCGCCCCTGGCTCGGCATCTACGCCACCGAGGTCGACGGGCAGGTGGTGATCGGCGGGCTCGCCCCGGGCGGCCCGGCCGAGCGCGGCGGCGTAGCACTCGGCGACCTGGTGCTCGAGGTGGCCGGCGAACGCGTCACCGGTCTGGCGGCGCTGTTTCGCAAGCTGTGGAGCCTCGGGCCCGCCGGCACCGAGGTCGCGCTGACGGTCTCGCGCCGCGGCGCGCTGCAGCGCCTGGCGCTGCGCTCGGCCGACCGCAGCGATTTCCTCAGCAAGCCGCAGCTGCACTGACCGGGCGCGCGGATGCTAGAATGCCTGCTGCGCCGATTTGATGTTCAGCTTGCGGGCGCCGATCCGCCGAGACGCGGGGAAAAACAAGTTCCGCTAAAGAGACGTGCCAACGCCCGTTTCTGCGAAAGCTGAGCGGGCGTTTCTGTTTCTGGGAAGCTCGATGACCGACCCTACCGCCGAGCTGCAATCGCTCCTTGACGAGAGGATCCTGATCCTCGACGGCGCCATGGGAACGATGATCCAGCGCGAGCGATTGGATGAGGCGCAGTTCCGCGGCGAGCGCTTCCGCGGCTGGGGCCGCGACCTGCGCGGCAATAACGATCTGCTCACGCTGACGCAGCCGGCGCTGGTGCGCCGCCTGCACCTCGACTACCTCGCGGCCGGGGTCGACATCATCGAGACCAACACCTTCAATTCGACCGCGGTATCGCTCGCCGACTACGGCATGGAGGAGCTCGCCTACGAGCTCAACCAGGCGGCAGCGCAGCTTGCGCGCGACACCGTGCAGGAGTGGCAGCAGCGCGACCGCTCGCGGCCGCGCTTCGTCGCCGGCGCGATCGGGCCGACGACCAAGACGGCATCGATCTCGCCGGACGTGAACGACCCGGGGTTCCGCAACATCACGTTCGATGCGCTCGCGGCCGCCTACGGCGACGCGGTGCGCGGCCTCATCGACGGCGGTGTCGACCTGCTGCTCGTGGAAACGATCTTCGACACGCTGAACGCGAAGGCGGCGCTGTTCGCGATCGAAACGGAGTTCGAGCGCCGTGGCGCGCGCCTGCCGCTGATCGTCTCGGGCACGATCACGGACGCCTCCGGCCGCACGCTCTCCGGCCAGACCGCGGAAGCCTTCTACAACTCGATCCGCCACGCGCGCCCCCTCGCCATGGGCCTGAACTGCGCGCTCGGCGCAAGAGAGCTGCGCCAGTACGTCGACGAGCTCGCGCAGGTCGCGGAGCTGCCGCTCTCCTGCTACCCGAACGCGGGCTTGCCCAACGCCTTCGGCGAATACGACGATACGCCCGAGTCGATGGCGCGCGAGATGGGCGGCTGGGCGCGCGCGGGACTGCTCAACCTCGCCGGCGGCTGCTGCGGCACGACGCCCGACCACATCCGCGCCATCGCCAGCGCGCTCGAGGGCGTGGCGCCGCGCCGCGTGCGGCAGCGCACGCCCGAGCTGCGGCTCTCGGGCCTCGAGCCCCTCAACGTCGGCGACGGGTCGCTGTTCGTCAACGTCGGCGAGCGCACCAACGTCACCGGCTCGAAGGCCTTCGCGCGCCTGGTGCTCGCCGGCAACTACGCCGAGGCGCTTTCGGTCGCGCGCCAGCAGGTCGAGAGCGGCGCCCAGGTGATCGACGTCAACATGGACGAGGCGATGCTCGACTCGGAGAAGGCGATGGTGACCTTCCTGACCCTGGCTGCCTCGGAGCCGGACATCTCGCGCGTTCCGGTGATGGTCGATTCCTCCAAGTGGAGCGTGATCGAGGCGGGGCTGAAATGCCTGCAGGGCAAGGGCATCGTCAACTCGATCAGCCTGAAGGAGGGCGAAGCGGAGTTTCTGCGCCAGGCGCGGCTGGTGCGCAGGTACGGCGCCGCGGTCGTGGTGATGGCCTTCGACGAGCAGGGCCAGGCCGATACCCTGGAGCGGCGCGTCGCGGTCTGCCGCCGCGCCTACGGGCTGCTGACCGCCGGCGCCGGCTTCTCCCCCGAGGACATCATCTTCGACCCCAACATCTTCGCCGTCGGCACCGGGCTGGAAGAGCACGCGCGCTACGGCGTCGACTACATCGAGGCGGTGCGCTGGCTGCGCGCCAATCTTCCCCAGGTGCGGACTTCCGGCGGCGTGTCGAACCTCTCGTTCTCGTTCCGCGGCAACGACGCGGTGCGCGAGGCGATGCACAGCGCGTTTCTCTACCACGCCGTGCGCGCCGGGATGACGATGGGGATCGTCAACGCAGGCCAGCTCGGGGTGTACGAGAAGATCGAGCCGCAGCTGCGCGAGCGGGTCGAGGACGTGATCCTGGCGCGCCGCCCCGACGCCACCGAGCGGCTGATCGAATTCGCCGCCGGCGTCAAGGCGGGCGGCCGCGCGGCGAAGCAGGACGACGCCTGGCGCGCCGGCACGGTTGAGCAGCGCCTGTCGCACGCGCTGGTGAACGGCATCACCAGTCACGTGATCGAGGATACCGAGGAGGCGCGGCGCAAGTACGCGCGGCCGATCGAGGTGATCGAGGGCCCGCTCATGGACGGCATGAACGTGGTGGGCGACCTTTTCGGCGCCGGCAAGATGTTCCTGCCGCAGGTGGTGAAATCGGCGCGCGTCATGAAGCAGGCGGTCGCGCACCTGGTGCCCTACATCGAGGCCGAGAAGGCGCGCAGCGGCGAAGCCGGCCGCGCCAAGGGCAAGCTCGTCATTGCCACGGTCAAGGGCGACGTGCACGACATCGGCAAGAACATCGTCGCGGTCGTGCTCCAGTGCAACAACTACGACGTGATCAACCTCGGCGTGATGGTCCCGGCGCAGACCATCCTCGAGACGGCACGGCGCGAGAATGCCGACGTGATCGGGCTCTCGGGGCTGATTACGCCATCGCTGGAGGAGATGACGCACGTGGCGCGCGAAATGCAGCGCGAGGGATTCACCGTGCCGCTGCTGATCGGCGGCGCCACCACCTCGCGCGCACATACCGCGGTCAAGATCGCGCCCGGCTACGGCGGGCCGGTCGTCTACGTGCCCGATGCCTCGCGCGCTGTAGGCGTGATGCAGAACCTGCTCGCGGCCGGGCAACGCGAAGCCTTCGTCGCCGGCGTTCGCGCGGACTACGACCGCATCCGCGGCCAGCACCGCGACAAGAAGGGGCCCGGACCGCTGCTGCCGATCGCGCAAGCGAGGCGGCTCGGCCTCGCCACCGACTGGGCGCGCTACCGCCCGCCCGCGCCGAGCGCCAGCGGCACCACCGTTCTGCGCAGCTATCCGCTCGCGAAGCTCGTGCCCTACATCGACTGGACACCGTTCTTCCAGGCCTGGGAGCTCTCGGGCTCCTACCCGAAGATCCTGCACGACCCGGTGGTCGGCGAGGCCGCGCGCCGGCTGCACGCCGAGGCGCTCGAAACGCTCGAGCGCCTGGTGCGCGAGCAATGGGTCACGGCAAACGGGGTATTCGGCCTGTTTCCGGCGGCGCGCGTGGACAGCGACGACATCGAAATCTACGCCGACGAGAAGCGCAGCGCAGTCGCGATGGCCTGGCACAACCTGCGCCAGCAGAACCGCAAGCCGGCCGGCCGGCCGAACCTGTGCCTGGCGGATTTTGTCGCGCCGCGGGAATCCGGGGTCGGTGACTGGATCGGCGGCTTCGCGGTCGGCGTCGGCGGCCTGGAGGCGAAGCTGGCGCAGTTCGAGTCGCGGCACGACGACTACGGCGCCATCATGCTGAAGGTGCTCGCCGACCGTCTCGCCGAGGCATTCGCCGAGCACCTGCACGAGCGCGTGCGGCGCGAGTTCTGGGGCTACGCGCGCGAGGAACGCTTGAGCAGCGAGGAGCTGATTGCCGAGGCCTACCGCGGCATCCGTCCGGCGCCGGGCTATCCGGCCTGCCCCGACCACACCGAGAAGCGCGCGCTGTTCGCGCTGCTCGAAGCCGAAGACAGGGCCGGCATCTCGCTGACCGAGTCCTGCGCCATGCTGCCCGCCTCCGCGGTGTCGGGCTTCTACCTCTCGCACCCCGAGTCGAGCTACTTCGCGGTCGGCAAGATCGGGCGCGACCAGCTGCAGGACTACGCGCGGCGCAAGTCGATGAGCGTCGCCGAGGCGGAAAAATGGCTGGCGCCGTACCTGGCCTACGAGCCGGCCGATATAATGGCCGGCAATTCAACCTAGGAAGGCAGCGATGGGCAAGGGCGACAAGCGCACCAGGCGCGGCAAGATCTACAAGGGCAGCTACGGCAAGCGGCGCCCGCACCGCGCGAAGAAGAAGAAGCTCTAGCTTTCCTCGCGCCGGCCGACCGGCAGGCCGAGAGCTTTCAACTTGCGGTACAGGTGGGTGCGCTCGAGGCCCGAGCGCTCGGCCACTTTCGACATGCTGCCGTTCTCGCGCGCCAGCAGATACTCGAAATACAGGCGCTCGAACGCCTCGCGCGCCTCGCGGTAGGGCCGGTCGAGCGCGATCTCGGGCGGCGGCGACGACTGCGCGTGCGCGCTGAGCACCCGCTCGACGTCCTCGAGCCCGATGTCCTCCTCGAGCGCGCCGAGCGCCAGATTCTTCACCACGCTTTCCAGCTCGACGATGTTGCCCGGCCAGAAATGGTGGCGCAGGGCGTTCAGCGCCGCCACCGACAGGCGCCGCGGCGGACAGGCGCGCGACTCCACCAGCTGCAACAGCATGAGCGCGGCAAGATCGGGCACGTCTTCGGCGAAATCGCGCAGCGCCGGCAGCTTGAGCACGAGCTCCGAGAGGCACGCCACCAGCTCGGCGTCGAATTCGTGCTTCTCCGTCAGCGCGCGCGCATCGAGCGGCGAGAACGAGACCACGCGCGCCTTGTGCTTGTCGGCGCGCGCGAGCAGGAACTCCAGGCCCTTCTGCTCTCCGCGTCCGAGCCGGGACAGGTCGCCAACGAACAGGATTCCGCCCGCGGCGCGCGCCAGCATCTCCGAGGATGCTTCGGTCAGCAGCTCCGGACCTTCCACGAACGGCGCCCCCGCGGCGGCGAGCAGGCGCGCGAACAGCTCGGGGCGCATGCCGCGCTCGCCGCGCAGCAGCAGCGGCGCGGCGGCCTGGGCGAACTGCGCCAGGCGCTTGCGCGTCTCCGCGAGCGCGGGTGAGCGGCCGAGCGTGGCGAGCGACAGGTCGCGCGGCGTGGCCGCCTCCCGGTTGCGCAGCGCCCGCTTCACGGTCGCGAGCAGCCGCTGCAGGGCGATCGGCTTCTCGAGGTAGTCGAGGGCGCCGATGCGCGTCGCCTCGACCGCGGTCTCGATCGTGCCGTGACCCGACATCATGATCACGGGCATGCCGAGCTGCCCGCTCGCAGCCCATTCCTTGAGCAGCGAGATGCCGTCGGTGTCGGGCATCCAGATGTCGAGCAGCACCAGATCGGGGCGGCTGCGCTCGCGCAGCCGCCGCGCCTCGCCCGCGCTCTCGGCCAGCAGAACCTGGTGCCCTTCGTCGGCGAGGATTTCCGAAAGCAGCTCGCGGATGCCGACCTCGTCGTCTACGACCAGGATCCGTGCCATGGCGCTAGGCCGCCGCCTCGGAGGCCGCGCCCGCGCCGCCCGCCAGCGGCAGCAGCACGCTCACCGATGCGCCGACGGCGAAGCGGTTCTCGATCGCCAGCTCGCCGTGATGCTCGTCGACGATCTTTTTCACGATCGCGAGGCCGAGGCCGGTTCCGCGCGGCTTGGTGGTGACATAGGGCTCGAAGATTCTAGCCATCATTTCCTCGGGAAAGCCGCCGCCGTTGTCCGCGACCGTGAGCCGCACCCTGTCGCCCGCGAGCTCGGTGCACACCTCGATCACGGGCGCTGCGCCGGAATTCCTGCGGTTTTCGAGCGCAGCCTGCGCGTTTTGCACCAGATTGTGGAGCACCTGCCGGATCTGCGCCGAATCGGCCCACACCTGCGGCAAAGCAGGGGCGAGCTTCCTCGCGATCGGCGCACTCGAATTTTCGTACAGCGCCAGCACCTCGGCGACGAGCGGATTCAGATCGAGCCCCGCCAGCACGGGCGCCGGCAGGCGGGCGTAGTCGCGGAAGTCGTCGACCATGCTCTTCAGCGCCGTAACCTGGTTGACGATGGTCCGCGTCGCGCGCGCGAGCGCCTCGGCGTCCTCGGGCCCGAGCTTGCCCGCGAGCTTCATTTCGAGCCGCTCCGCGGAGAGCTGGATCGGCGTGAGCGGATTCTTGATCTCGTGCGCGAGCCTGCGCGCCACTTCGGCCCAGGCGGTGGCGCGCTGCGCCTGAATGAGCTGGGTGATGTCGTCGAACACCAGCACGAAGCCTCCGGCCTGGTCCTGCGGCAGCGCCGTGCCGCGCACCAGCAGCGTCTTGGCGGTGCCCTTCAACTCAAGCTCGAGCTGCCACGCGCGTTCGCCGTGCGAGCGGAAATAAGCACGCATGCGCGCGGCGAAGGCCTCCAGCTCGGCGCCGAGGATCGAATGCGCGCCGTGGTTGGAAATGGACAGCTCGAGCGCGTGGTCGAATACCAGCACGCCCGCGGAAAGGTTGGCGAGGATGTTTTCCAGCCGCGCCTTGGCGCCCTCGAGCGCCATGCGGTTGGCCTCGACCACGCTGCGGGCGTCGTCGAGCTGGCGCGTCATCGAATTGAACGACTCGGTGAGCACGCCCAGCTCGTCGCGGCTCGTCACCGGCGCCCGGCGGCTGAAATCCCCGCGCGCCACCGCTTGCGTGGCCTGGGCGAGATTGGCAAGCGGCGCGGCGAGCCGGTTGGCGAGGATCACGGCGAGGGCGATCGCCACCAGCAGCGCCATCGAGAGCGCGAGCGTGAGAGTGACGATGTAGATGCGCTTCAGGCCCTGGCGCGAGAGCGCCAGCTCGCGGTAGTCGCGGTAGGCCGCCTCGACCGCCTCGGCGCTGCGGCCGAACTGCTCCGGCACCCATTGCCTGAGCTGCACGAAGCGCGGCTCCTCGGTCAAGGTCAGGCCGGGTACCGCCACCACCACACGCAACGCCAGCGGCTTGCCGGCGGGCGCATCCACCGCCGCATAGGCTCGACCGCTGCGCGCCTGCAGCAGCGCCTGTTGCGTCGGCAGCTCGGGAACCAGCCGCGAAACGTCCTCGCTTGCGCTCGCGATCAGCCGCCCGCCCGCGTTGACGACCACCGCCTCCTGCACGCCGGCCTGGTCGCGCAGCCTGCCGAGCAGCACCACCTGCTGCGCGGCCGGAAGGTCGGCAAGTTCCAGGGCAACCGCGCGCGCCTTGGTCTGCAGCTCGCCCAGCATGCGGTCGATCGCCGCCTGACCGAGGTTGATGCCGCCCTCGAGCGCGGCATCCACCTTGACGTCGAACCAGGATTCGATGCTCTTGGCGAGGAACTGCACCGACACGGTGTAGACGAGCGCGCCCGGCACGAGCGCCATCAGCGCCAGCATCAGCAGCAGCCGCACGGTGAGGCGCGAGCCGAAAGCCCTGTCCTGGTATTTGCGCCACAGGACCGCGACCTGCCAGGCGACCAGCGCCGCAAGCAGCGCCGCGAGCGCCGCGTTGAGGCCGAGCAGCAGCGGGTAATGGCGCGCGAACAGGGTCGTATTGCCGCTCGCGGTAGCGAGCAGGAACAGCAGCACGCCCGCGAGCGCCGCGCCCAGAAACAGCAGCAGCCTCATCGCCCCTCCGCCCCGTTCGGCTCGCGGCCATCGGCCGCAGCCGGCGCGGGCGACGGAACCGCGACCGGCGGGCGAAAGATGAACCGCTTCCACTGCGACTCGAGGTTGAGCTCGCGGCTGGTGAGCGCGCTCAGCTGGAACGGCTTCGGCAGCAGGGTGACGTCGAGCCGCATGCGCAGCGCACCCGCGTAGCTGGCCTGCGCAAGCCCGGCGCCGCGCTCGATCACCGGCCAGTTGCGCAGCCGGCGCAGGATATTCAGCGCCTCCTCGAGCGTCGCGTAGTTTTGCTGCAGCACGCCGGTCGAGAGCCGGTATTGGCGCGATAGCGCATGGTAGGAAAGCCGCAGCTGCAGGCGCTTGCTTGCCGCCTTCTCGTCGAACCACCACCAGCGCGGGCGGGTGAGCTCGAACTCGACCACGAAATACAGCGGCACGCCGTTCGCCACCGTCTCCGCCAGGCGCGGGTTGAGCTCGAACGCGAAATCGGCCGCGAGCACGAATCCCTCCTCGGCCGCGGTCAGGCGCGCGTCGATGACCTCGATCTCGTCGGCAACCGCTGGCGGCGCGGTCGCGAGCGCGGCGGCGCACACGAGCGCGACGAACAGCTTCATCAGGTCGGTTTCTCTAGCAGAGCGAAATAAAATCCGTCGTGTCCGGGGCCGGGCAGCAGCTGCGCCGCGCCGCCGTCCGCGAGCGGCGCGCGGCGCGCGCCCGGCGCGCGCGCAACGAAGGCATCAACGACCGCGCCATTCTCCTGCGGGAACACCGAGCAGGTGACATACAGCAATTTACCACCCGGAGCGAGGGTGCGCCAAAGCGCTTCCAGAATCCGCACCTGCCGCGCGGCGAAGCGGCCGATGTCGGAGGGCCGGCGCAGCCACTTGATGTCGGGATGACGCCTTGCGACGCCGGAGGCGGAGCAAGGCACGTCGGCGAGGATGCGCTCGAAGCTGCGCCGATCCCACCAGGCATCGAGCGCCGTGCAGTCTGCGGTGCGCACCTGCACTTCCGCGCCGCCGGCTGCAAGCCCGAGCCGCGCCAGCTCGCGCGCCACGCCCGCGCAGCGCGTCGCGTCTGCGTCGAGCGCGGTGAGCGAAACGTCCGCGCATTCGAGGATGTGCGCGCTCTTGCCACCGGGCGCGGCGCAGGCGTCGAGCACGCGCTGGCCGGCGCGCAGCTCGAGCAAATGCGCCGCGCGCTGCGCGCCGGCGTCCTGCACCGACACCCGGCCTTCGGCAAAGCCGGGCAGCCGCGCAACCTGCAGCGGCCGTTCGAGCAGCAGCGCCGAGGGAGCGACGCGCTGCGCGGCGATTCCCTGCAGCGCGAGCAGCCGGGCGTAGTCGTCGGCCGAATTGCGCCGTGCATTCACGCGCAGGCACATCGGCGGGTGGGTGTTGCCGGCGGCGAGCACGCTTTGCCAGTCGGCCGGATAGGCTGCGCGCACACGCTCGACCCACCACGCCGGATGCCAGTAGCGCGCCGCCGCGTCGGCGCCGAGCCTTGCCTCGAGCCCGGCGCGCGCGCGCAGGAAGCTGCGCAGCAGCGCATTGACAAAGCCCTTGGCGCGCCCGCGCTGCAGGAGCGCGCAAGCGCGCCCGGCCTGGTCGACGACCGTGTATTCGGCGTAGCGCCCCGACTCCAGGGCGTACAGCGCGCACCACAGCAGCGCTTCGATGAGCGGCTCGGTCGCCTGCGAGCGGCGCGAAAGCGCCGCCACCAGCGCCTGCGAGCGGCCGTAGCGCCGCAGCGTGCCGTAGCACAGATCGGCGAGCGCGCCGTCGCGGCCCGCCGCGCCGTCCGTTTGCGCGCGCTCGAATTCTGCCGCCAAACTGCGGCCGGCCGCGACCCGCGCCACCCGCGCCGCGGCGGCAGCAAGCGATTCAGCGAGCGGCGCCAAGGCGCTCGCCCCGCTCGAGCGCAAAGCCGCGCAGGAACTCCGCCGCCGCCAGGCGCTCGCCGCCGGCGCGCTGCAGCTCACTCGCCTCGAGCGCGCCTTCGCCGCAGGCGATGCGCACGCCCGCGGCGCCGCACTCGAGCACGGTGCCGGGCCGGCCTGCGCCGGGTACGCAGCGCGCGCGCCACAGCTTGATCGCCCTGCCACGCAGCCACGAGCGGGCACCGGGGGCGGGCCGCAGGGCGCGCACCTTGCGCTCGAGCTCGGCGCACGGTCTGGACCAATCGAGCTCGGCCTCGTGCTTGCCGAGCTTGTGCGCATAGCTCGCACCCGCCTCGCCCTGCGCCACAGCGCGCATGCGCCCGGCTGCGAGCTCGTCGAGCGCCGCCACGATCGCTGCCGCGCCAAGCGCGGCCAGCCGCTCGTGCAGGCTCTGGAAGTCGTCGTCGGGCGCGATCGCGAGCCTGTGCTGCGCGATGAGCGGACCGGTGTCGAGCCCCGCGTCCATCTGCATGATCGTGATTCCGGTTTCGCGATCGCCTGCCAGCAGGGCGCGCTGGATCGGCGCCGCGCCGCGCCAGCGCGGCAGCAGGGAGGCGTGGATGTTGAGTGCGCCGTGGCGCGCCAGCTCGAGCGCGCGCGGCGGCAGCATCAGACCGTAGGCGGCGACCACCAGCGCTGCGGGCCGCGTTGCGGCCAGCCGCTCGAGCGCGCCCGGGTCCTTGAGCGTCGCGGGCTGAAACAGCGGCAACGCGCGCTCGAGCGCCAGGCGCTTGACCGCGCTCGCGGCGGGCCGCAGTCCGCGGCCCGCCGGCCGATCCGGCTGAGTGAGAACGAGCGCAAGCTCGTGCCCGGCGGCGAGCAGCGCCACCAGCGCGCGCGCGGCGAATTCGGGGGTGCCGGCGAAGGCTAGGCGCAGGAAGAGCTCAAGCGCTCTTGCGCAGCTGCTTGGCGAGCCGCGCGCGAATGCGCTGCTGCTTGAGCTGCGAGAGGCTCTCGACGAACACCTTGCCCTTCAGATGGTCCATCTCGTGCTGGATGCAGACCGCGAGCAGCCCCTGCGCCTCGAGCGTGAAGGAATTGCCGTTGCGGTCGCAGGCGCGCACCTTGACGCGCTCGGCCCGCTCCAGCGTCTCATAGATTCCCGGCACCGAAAGACAGCCTTCCTCGATGTCGGAGACGCCGCTCGCATCCAGGATCTCGGGATTGATCAGCACCACCAGCGAGTCGCGCCGCTCCGAGACGTCGATGACGATCACCTGCTTGTGCACGTCGACCTGCGTTGCGGCCAGCCCGATGCCGGGGGCGGCGTACATGGTTTCGGCCATGTCGCTCACCAGCTTTTTCAGCGGCTCGTCGAAGACCGTGACCGGCGCGGCGGTCTTGTGCAGACGCGCGTCCGGATAGCGAAGGATGCTCAGAAGCGCCATAAATCAGTAAATTGTTTGCAAATTGAATCGATTACATGCATTATCTCAGACTGTGGTTAAGCAGCCGGAGCTTTATGCTACATTTGGGTACGCAAGCGGCAAGCACAACCAGCCTGGGACGTCAGCCACCGATCGGGGGCCCTATGCACGACCAATGGCGTAAGTCTATCACAACGCTCGCTTTTGTCCTGGCCTGGGCGGTTGGGGCGCCGGCCTTTGCGCAAGCCCCGAAGACGCCCCTGGCGATGAAACCGGACGCACCGGACCGCTACGTGGTGGTGCCGGGGGACACGCTCTGGGGAATCGCCCAGCGCTACACCGACTCGCCGTGGCGCTGGCCCGAGCTCTGGAACATGAACAAGGACCAGATCAAGAATCCGCACCGCATCTATCCGGGCAACGTGATCGTGCTCGATCGCGCGCGCAGCCAGCTCGCGCTTGCCGGCGGCGGCACGGTGAAGCTGAGCCCGCGCGTGCGCGCGGAGTCGACCGCGAAGGCCGCGATCCCGAGCATCCCGCCGGCGATCATCGAGCCGTTCCTGACGCGTCCCCTGGTCGTGGAACCCGACGGCCTGGACCAGGCGCCGAGCATCGTCGCCGCCGAGGAATCGCGCGTGATTCTGGAAAACGGCAATCGCGCCTTCGTGAGGGGAATCGGCGATTCGAAGGAAGCCACCTGGTTCGTCTACCGGCGCGGCGCGCCGCTGGTCGATCCGGACAACAACACCACGCTCGGCTACGAGGCGATCTACCTGGGCACGGCGCGCGTCGTGCGCGCGGGCGAGCCGGCGGTCATCCAGCTCACCTCCGTCACGCAGGAGATCGGTGTCGGCGACAAGCTGGTGCCGGCCGGCAAAGCCGAGGTGCCGACCTATGCCCCGCGCGCGCCGTCGAGCGCAGTTCAGGGACGCGTGATCTCGATGTACGGCAAGATCGCGCGCGTCGGCGAAGCGGGCGCGCAGACGGTGATCTCGATCAACCGCGGCAAATCGCAGGGACTCGAGGTCGGTCACGTGCTGGCCCTGTACCGGCCCGGCGCCACCGTCGCCGACGCCTCGCGTCCGAGGGACACCTCGGCCGGCGCCCTCACGCTGCCCAACGAACGCTACGGACTCGCGTTTGTGTTCCGCGTCTTCGACCGGGTATCCTACGCGCTGGTGATGAACATCTCGAGGCCGGTCAATCCTCTCGATGTGGTGCAGAACCCCTAACCACAATCCCCCTCCTGCATGACGCAGGACCCGGGGCTGGCGAGCTGGCTGCAACTGACGCTCACGCCGGGCCTCGGCGCCGCAACAATCCGCGAGCTGCTCGGGCGCTTCGGCCTGCCGGAAAACGTTCTCGGCGCGAAGCGCGCCGATCTTGCGCGCCTCGCGAGCCCCGAGGCGCTGACGGCGCTCGACTCCGGCGCCGTGGCGCGCGCGGTCGAGCACGCGCTCGCCTGGCTCGAGCAGCCCGGCTGCACGATCGTCACGCTCGCCGACGCCGCCTATCCGAGGCTGCTGCTCGAGATCGCCGATCCTCCGGCGCTGCTCTACTGCCGCGGCCGCACCGAGCTGCTGAGCCGGCCGGCGCTCGCCGTGGTCGGCAGCCGCAACGCGACCGCACAGGGCGCGAGCAACGCGGAGCAGTTCGCGCGCAGCTTCAGCGCCGCCGGGCTCACGATCGTCTCGGGGCTGGCGCAGGGCATCGACGCCGCGGCGCACCGCGGCGGCCTGGCGGCAGGGGGCTCGACCGTCGCGGTGCTCGGAACCGGGGTTGACGTCGCCTACCCGCCGGCGAACGCGGCGCTGGCGGCCGAGATCGCCGAGCGGGGCCTGCTGGTGTCGGAGTTTGCGCTCGGCACCAGGGCCTTCGGGCACAATTTTCCGCGCCGCAACCGGCTGATCAGCGGCCTCGCGCAGGGATGCCTGGTGATCGAGGCCGCGCTGGCATCGGGTTCTCTCATCACCGCGCGCGCCGCGGCCGAGCAGGGACGCGAGGTGTTCGCGGTGCCGGGGTCGATCCACTCGCCGCTGTCCAAAGGTTGCCACGCGCTCATCAAGTCGGGCGCCAAGCTCGCCGAGTCGGCCGAGGACGTGCTCTCGGAGCTGGGCGCGTTCCGCCGCACCGGGTTTGCCTCCACGCGCGCCCCGGCCGCAGCGACGCGCGCGGGTGAAGGGCCGGCGCAAGAGCCGCTGCTCGAGTGCATGGGCTTCGATCCGGTGGATGTGGACTCGCTTTGCGCGCGCGCCGGGCTGCCTGCCGAGCGGGTCGCGGCGGAGCTGCTGAGGCTCGAGCTCGCCGGGCGCATCGCCGCGCTGCCCGGCGGCCGCTATCAACGCTTGAACTGAGGAGAGAACAACGATGTACGACATCCTCGTCTTCCTGTTCGAGAACTGCCAGCACAACGAGCTGTGCAACGAAAAGGAGCGGGTCGCGAAGAAGCTCTCTGCGGCCGGCTTCGAAGATTCCGTCATCAGCGAGGCGCTCACCTGGCTTGCCGGCGTGGTGCGCGGCCCGCACCGGTCGATTGCCCCGTTGCCCGCGTCGGGCGCCGCCTGCCGCGCCTATGCGCCCAAGGAGCTCGCCAAGCTCGACGCCGAATGCCGCGGCCTGCTGATCCACTTCGAGCAGTCCGGAATTCTCAGCCCGCAGACGCGCGAGCACGTGATCGAGCGCGCCCTCGCCGCCACCGGCAGCGAACTCACGGTCGAGCAACTGAAGCTGATCGTGCTCATGGTGCTGTGGAACCAGCAGACCCCGAGCAGCCGCCTGATCGCCGAGGATCTGCTCTCGCCCGTCACGGCGCGCTTGCCGTCGTAGCGCGCGCGCACGCGCGCGCGTCGCGGAATTTGCCACAGGGTTGTAACGGCGCTCCCTTTGCAGGTATCCTCTGCGGCCTTTCGCGCCGCCCATGGCCAAGAAACTCATCATCGCCGAAAAACCGTCGGTCGCCGCCGACATCGCGCGCGCGCTCGGCGGCTTCGCGCGCAAGGACGATTATTTCGAAAGCGACCAGTATCTGCTCACCTCCGCGGTCGGGCATCTGCTCGAGCTCGCGCTGCCGGCCGAGCACGACGTCAAGAAGGGCAAGTGGTCGTTCGCCCGCCTGCCGGTGATTCCGCCGCATTTCGAGCTTGCGCCGATCGAAAAGAGCGCGCGCCGGCTGAACCTGCTGCTGAAGCTTCTGAAGCGCAAGGACGTGGCCGGGCTGGTGAACGCCTGCGACGCCGGGCGCGAGGGCGAGCTGATCTTCCGCTACATCGCGCAATACGCCAGGACGAAGAAGCCGATCGAGCGCCTGTGGCTGCAATCGATGACGCCGGGTGCGATTCGCGAAGGGTTCGCAGCCTTGCGCAAGGATCGCGAGCTGCTGCCGCTCGCCGACGCGGCCAAGTCGCGCTCGGAAGCCGATTGGCTGGTCGGCATCAACGGCACGCGCGCGCTGACCGCTTTCAACTCCAAGGAGGGCGGCTTCTATCTCACCACGGTGGGCAGGGTGCAGACTCCGACCCTCGCCATCCTGGTCGAGCGCGAGGAACGCATCCGTGCCTTCCAGCCGCGCGACTACTGGGAAGTGCACGCGCGCTTCGCCGCCAAGGCCGGGGAGTACCCGGGCCGCTGGTTCGATCCTGAATTCCGCAAGCACGACGACGCCGAGCGCAAAACCGAGCGACTCTGGCAGGCGAGTCGCGCCGAGGCGATCGCCGCCAGCTGCGCCGGCAAGGCGGGCATCGCCAGCGAGGAGACCAAGCCTTCGAGCCAGGCCTCGCCGCTGCTCTACGACCTGACCAGCCTGCAGCGCGAGGCGAACGGGCGCTTCGGCTTCTCGGCGCGGGCCACGCTCGCGCTCGCGCAGGCGCTCTACGAGAGGCACAAGGTGCTCACCTACCCGCGCACCGATGCGCGCGCCCTGCCCGAGGACTATCTCGCCACAGTCAAGAAAACGATGGCAGCGCTCGGCGGCACACGCGAGTTCGGCCCCTTCGCCAAGCAGGCGCTGAAGAGCGGCTGGGTCAGGCCGAACCGGCGCATTTTCGACAACGCCAAGATCTCCGACCATTTTGCGATCATTCCGACGCTGCAGCCACCGGGGCATCTGAGCGAGCCCGAGTCGAAGCTCTACGACCTGGTCGTGCGGCGCTTCCTCGCCGTGTTCTTTCCGCCGGCGGAGTACCAGCAGACGACGCGCATCACCAAGGTGGGCGGGGAGCATTTCAAGACCGAGGGCCGGGTGCTGCAGAGCGCCGGCTGGCTCGCCGTCTACGGCAAGTCGGCGCAGGAGGAGACCGCCGGCCTGCCGCCGATCGCGCAGGGCGAGAAGGTGAAGACGCTGGAGGCCAGGGCGATCGCCAACCAGACACGTCCGCCGGCGCGCTACACCGAGGCGACGCTGCTCTCGGCGATGGAAGGCGCGGGCAAGCTGGTCGAGGACGACGAGCTGCGCGCGGCGATGGAAGCCAAGGGCCTCGGCACGCCCGCCACCCGCGCCGCCGTGATCGAGGGGCTGATCTACGAGAAATACGTCGAGCGCGCCGCCCGCGAGCTCAGGCCGACCTGGAAGGCGTTCAGGCTGCTGTTCGCGCTCAGGCACTTCGGCGTCGACGAGATCACCTCCCCCGAGCTCACCGGAGACTGGGAGTTCAAGCTCAAGCAGATGGAGCAGGGCAAGCTGCGGCGCGAGAAATTCATGCAGCACATCGAACAGGTCACGCGCGACCTCGTCAAGCGCGTCAAGACCGGAAGCATCCCCGAGGAGGCGTTCGCCACGGTGTCCGCGCCGTGCCCGAAATGCGGCGGCGTCATCAACGAGACTTACCGCAAGTTCCAGTGCCAAGCGTGCGATTTCTACATCTGGCCGGTGCTGCTCGGTCGCGAGTGGTCGCCCGACGAGGTGGCCGAGCTGATCAGCAGGCGCTTCATCGGACCCTTGAGCGGCTTTCGCAGCAAGCAGGGCAGGCCGTTCTCGGGCGGACTGCGCCTGACCGACGACCTGCGCATCGAATTCGATTTCGGCCAGGGCGCGGATTCGGAGTCCGCGCAGGCGCCTGATTTCAGCGCCCAGGAAGCCCTCGGCGCCTGCCCCAAATGCGGCGCCCGGGTGTTCGAGCACGGCGTCGCCTATGTCTGCGAGAAATCGGTCGGCCCGCAGCGCAGCTGCGACTTCCGCTCCGGCCGCATGATCCTGCAGCAGCCGGTCGAGCGCGCGCAGATGCACAAGCTGCTCGCCACGGGGCGCACCGACCTTCTGAGCCAGTTCGTCTCCAAGAAGGGCCGCAAGTTCAAGGCCTTCCTGGTCAAGCAGCCCGACGGGAAAATAGGCTTCGAGTTTCAGCCCAAGGCGCCGAGGCCGAAAGGAGAGAAAAACCAGGCGCCCGAGGAAAAAGCTACACGTCGAGGTTCCGAACGCCGAGCGCGTTCGATTCGATGAACGCGCGGCGCGGCTCGACTTCGTCGCCCATCAGCTTGGTGAAGATCTCGTCGGCTGCGATGCCGTCGTCGATCTGCACCCTGAGCAGCCGGCGCGTCTGCGGGTCCATGGTCGTTTCCCAGAGCTGCGCCGGGTTCATCTCCCCCAGGCCCTTGTAGCGCTGCAGGCTCATCGACTTCTGCACCTCGGCGAGCAGCCATTTCATCGCCTCGGGGAAGTCCTTCACCGGCTGCTTCTTCTCGCCGCGCTGCACGTAGGCGCCGACGCCGACCAGGCCGCGCAGCATTTCGGCGGTCTGCCGGATCTGCGCATAGTCGCCGGAATGAACGAATTCCGCGTCGATGGTGGTGGTGCGGACGTTGCCGTGCCGCGCGTGCTCGATCCTGATCTGGTAGCGCTCGGTCTTGGGGTCGAAATGCGCGCTCACGCGCACGCTCTTGCCGGACAGCGCGGCGGCGAGCGCCTCCGCCGAGTTCTGCGCCGCATCGCGCCGGCCCAGGTCGATCTGCACGCCGCGCAAGATCGCCACCAGCACGTCGCGATCGATCCAGCGCGAAACGCGCTCGATCACCGCCTCGGAGAGCAGGTATGACTTGGCGAGCTCGGCGAGCGTGTCGCCGCCGATCGGCTCGCGCCGGGCGGCGGGGTGCAGGGCCGCGTCGACCAGCGCCTGGCGCAGCATGAACTCGTTCAGCTCGTACTCGTCCTTGAGATAGCGCTCCTCCTTGGCGAGCTTCGCCTTGTACAGCGGCGGCTGGGCGATGTAGATGTGGCCGCGCTCGACCAGCTCGGGCATCTGCCGGTAAAAGAAGGTGAGCAGCAGCGTGCGGATGTGCGAGCCGTCCACGTCGGCGTCGGTCATGACGATAATGCGGTGGTAGCGCAGCTTCTCGGCGCTGTACTCCTCCTTGCCGATGCCGCAGCCCAGCGCGGTGATCAGGGTGGCGATCTCCGCGGAGCCGAGCAGCTTGTCGAAGCGCGCCTTCTCGACGTTGAGGATCTTGCCCTTGAGCGGCAGGATCGCCTGGAAGCGCCGGTCGCGCCCCTGCTTGGCCGACCCGCCCGCCGAATCGCCCTCGACCAGGTAGAGCTCGCAGCGCGCCGGGTCCTTTTCCTGGCAGTCGGCCAGCTTGCCGGGCAGCCCCATGCCGTCGAGCACGCCCTTGCGCCGCGTCATCTCGCGCGCCTTGCGCGCCGCCTCGCGCGCGCGCGCCGCATCGACGATCTTGGCGGTAATCACGCGCGCGTCGGCCGGCCGCTCGTCGAGGAACTGGCGCAGCTTTTCGGCGACGATCTCCTCGACCACCGGACGGACCTCGGAGGAGACGAGCTTTTCCTTGGTCTGCGAGGAGAACTTGGGCTCCGGCACCTTGACCGAGAGCACGCAGGCGAGGCCCTCGCGCATGTCGTCGCCCGTGGTCTCGACTTTGGCCTTCTTGGCGAGCTCATTCTCCTCGATGTACTTGTTGAGCACGCGCGTCATCGCCGCGCGCAGCCCGGTCAGGTGCGTGCCGCCGTCCTTCTGCGGGATGTTGTTGGTGAAGCACAGCACGCTCTCCTGGTAGGAGTCGTTCCATTGCATCGCCGCCTCGACCGTGATGCCGTCGCGCTCGGCGCGGCCGTGGAAGACGTTCGCGTGCAGCACCGACTTGGAGCGGTTCATGTACTCGACGAAGCCCTGCACGCCGCCGGCGAAGGCGAAGTCCTCCTGCTTGCCGGCGCGCTGGTCGACGAGCACGATCTTGACGCCGTTGTTCAGGAACGAGAGCTCGCGCAGGCGCCGCGCCAGGATGTCGTAGTGGTAGTCGACCGCGCCGAAGACGCCGCGCGAGGCGAGGAAATGCACTTCGGTGCCGCGCTTCTCGGTGGTGCCGGTGACGCGCAGCGGCCCGGTCGCGGCGCCGTCGGCGAACTCCATCTGGTGCACCTTGCCGTCGCGCCAGATGGTGAGCCGCAGCCAGCTCGAGAGTGCGTTGACCACCGACACCCCGACGCCGTGCAGCCCGCCCGCCACCTTGTACGAATTGGAGTCGAACTTGCCGCCGGCATGCAGCTCGGTCATCACGATCTCGGCGGCGGAGCGCTTGAGCTCGTCGTCGTCCTTGATTCCGGTCGGGATGCCGCGGCCGTTGTCGAGCACCGACACCGAGTTGTCGGTATGGATGGTGAGGACAATCTCGTCGCAGAATCCGCCGAGCGCCTCGTCGACCGAGTTGTCGACCACCTCGAACACCATGTGGTGCAGGCCGGTGCCATCCGCGGTGTCGCCGATGTACATGCCGGGGCGCTTGCGCACCGCCTCCAGGCCCTTCAGCACCTTGATGCTGTCGGCCTCGTAGCTGTTCGCCTCGGCGGGCTGTTTTTCGGCTTCGCCCAACCTCTAGATCCTCATCGGCATGACGACGTACTTGAATTCCGCCTCGGCGGGAAAGCTCATGAGCGCGCTCGAGGCGGCGTCGCCGAACCTGCATTCGACCTCGCTGGCGGCGACATTGTTGAGCACGTCGAGCAGGTAGTTGACGTTGAAGCCGATGTCGAGCGCATCGCCCTTGTAGGCGACCTCGAGCGTTTCCTCAGCTTCCTCCTGCTCGGTATTGGAGGAGACGATCTTGAGGTTGCCATCGGTGAGCACCCAGCGCACGCCGCGGAACTTCTCGTTGGACAGGATCGCGGCGCGCGACAGCGCCTGGCGCAATACCTCGCGGCCGATCGAAAGCCGATTCTTGTGCCCGACCGGGATCACGCGCGTGTAGTCCGGGAACTTGCCGTCGACCAGCTTGGAGACCAGCTCGACCGTGCCGAAGGCGAAGCAGGCTTGGGTCGCCGAGAGCTCGATCCTGACCTCGGCTTCGCTGTCGGCGAGCAGCTTGCCGAGCTCGAGCACGGTCTTGCGCGGGACGATCACCTCCTGCCGCGCCAGCTGCGCTTCCAGCGGCAGCGACGCGAACGCCAGGCGGTGGCCGTCGGTCGCCACCAGCTTGAGCACCTTGTCTTCGATCACCATCAGCAGGCCGTTCAAGTAGTAGCGGATGTCCTGCTGCGCCATGGCGTACTGCACCAGGCCGAGCAGCCTGCGCAGCGCCTTCTGCTGAAGCGAGAACCGCGCCACTTCCCCGGCCGGCTTTGCCAGGCGCGGGAAATCCTCCGCCGGCAGCGTCTGCAGGACAAAGCGGCTCTTGCCCGCCTTCACCAGCATGCGCTTGTCCTGCTGCTGCAGGGTCACTTCGGCACCCTCGGGCAGCGCGCGCAGGATGTCCACCAGCTTGCGTGCCCCCACGGTGACCGCGCGCGCCTCAGCTGCGGGCTCGATCGCGCCGCGCGCGGTAATCTGGATCTCGATGTCGGTGGCGAGAAACGCGAGCGCCCCGGCGCCGCGTTCGATCAGCACGTTGGACAGGATCGGCAGCGTATGGCGACGCTCGATGATGCCGCTGACCGCAGAAAGCGGGCCGAGCAGTTCGTCCCGCTTGGCTTTTACCAGAAGCATTGTTGTTCCTTGTATATAACTAGTAACAACTAATAGAGCGCCCGGCCGGACTGTATAAGTCGAAAAGCGCCGCGCGCCGAGGGCCTTGGCGCGCATTCTGGGCGTGCGCAAGCTGTGGAGCGCGCTGTGGGTCGTTGTGGGTGATTGCGGCGCGCGCGTCCGGGCGCAGGGTTATGCACATTCTGTACCGCGTCCGCGCACAGCTTTCCCTTGCCGGTGCCGGTTTTCATCCCTTCAGCACCTGCTCGAGCAGGTGGTAGTCGCGGTTCAGGCCGAGATCCTTCTTGCGCAGCGAGGCGATGGTGCGGCAGGCGTGCAGCACGGTGGTGTGGTCGCGGTTGCCGAAGGCCTCGCCGATCTCCGGCAGGCTCATCTGCGTCAGATCCTTGGCGAGCGCCATCGCCACCTGGCGCGGCCGGGCGACGTTGCGGTTGCGGCGCTTGGAATGCATGTCGGAGATCTTGATCTTGAAGTACTCCGCCACCGTCTTCTGGATACCCTCCACGTTGATCTGGCGCGTGGCCACATGCAGGATGTCGCGCAGCGCTTCGCGCGCCAGCTCGAGCGACAGCTCCCTGCCGCTGAAGCGCGCGAAGGCGAGCACCTTCTTCAGCGCGCCCTCGAGCTCGCGCACGTTGGAGCGTATGTGCTTGGCGATAAAGAAGGCGATGTCCTCGGGCAGCTCGAGCGACTCGGCTTCCGCCTTCTTCAGCACGATCGCGACCCGCATCTCGAGCTCGGGCGGCTCGATCGCCACGGTCAGCCCCCAGCCAAAGCGCGAGATGAGGCGCTCCTGCATTCCTGCGATCTCCTTGGGATAGGTGTCGCAGGTGATGACGATCTGCTTGTGGGCCTCGACCAGGGCATTGAAGGCGTAGAAAAACTCCTCCTGCGTGCGGTCCTTGTTGGAGAAGAACTGGATGTCGTCGATCAGCAGCAGGTCGAGCGAGTGGTAGTAACGCTTGAACTCCTCGAAGGATTTTTGCTGGTAGGCCCGCACCACGTCGGTCACATACTGCTCGGCGTGTATGTAGCGGATCCTCGCCTGCGGGTGCTCGGTGCTGAGGTGGTTGCCGATCGCCTGCACGAGGTGGGTCTTGCCCAGCCCGACGCCGCCGTAGATGAACAGCGGGTTGTAGGAAATGCCGGGATTTTCGGCCACCTGCAGCGCCGCCGCGCGCGCCAGCTGGTTCGCCTTGCCGGTGACGAAATTCTCGAAGTTGAAATTGCGGTTGAGCCGCGCCCGGTCCGGCGCCACCTGCGCCGCGCCCGGGCGCTCGGCCGCCGGAGCAGCGCTACGGCGCGCCGGCTCGACAGCGCGCGCCAGCACCAGCTTGACGTCGATCTCGCGCCCGCCGGCCTCGGCGGCGAGCCGGCCGATGCGCCCGGCAAAACGCTCGCGCACCATCTCCATGACGAACCGGTTGGGCGCGCTCAGCACGAGGGTAGCGGATCCCGCCGCGGCGGACTCCGGCAGCAGGGGTCGGATCCAGGTGTTGAACTGCTGCGCGGGCAGCTCTTGCTCCAACCGGCGCAGGCAAGCGTGCCAGAGATTCTGCATCTATGTCGTCGGCCGTGGCGAGCATGAATTTTACCCGTTCCGTATTGCGTTATCCACAGCGCAAGCAAGAAAAAAAGCTAGATTTGACAAGGCTTCAGCGCGCGGGCTCTAATACCGCCCTTTTTCCGATCGAGCAGGCCGATGAAGCGAACCTACCAGCCTTCCAAGACGCGCCGCGCACGGCGACACGGCTTCCTCGCACGCAGCCGTACGCGCACCGGGCGAGCGGTGCTGCGCGCGCGGCGGGCAAAGGGCCGCAAGCGCCTCGCCGTGTAGGCTCGCGGCCCTACGTGCTCGGCAAAGGCAAGCGGGCACGTCTCGGCCTCGGCGCAGAACGGCGTCTTCGCCGCCGCGCCGATTTCGAGCGCCTGCTGCGCGAAGGTGCGAGGCGGAGCAAGGCAGGCTATACGTTCTACCTCTCGTCTCGCGCGCAAGGGCCGCCGCGCCTCGGCATCCTCATCTCACGCAAGCACGCTGCAAGGGCCACCATGCGCAACAGGATCAAGCGCTGTATCCGCGAGGCTTTTCGCCTCGAGCAGGCCCGCCTCGGGGCGCTCGACGTGCTGGTGCGGCCGCCCTACGGCGCCACGCCGGGCGCGCTGATGCTGGCGCGGCTGCGCGAAATGTTCTCCGGGCTGGAGCGATGAGCCTGCAGCCGAGCGAGGCCCTGCGGGCGCTGGTTCGCGCTTACCGGTACTTCGTCAGCCCCTTGCTGCCGGCGGCTTGCCGCTTCCACCCGAGCTGCTCCGAGTATGCCGAGCAGGCGCTGCAGCGCCACGGCGCGCTGCGCGGCGGCTGGCTCGCGGCGCGCCGCGTTTGTCGCTGCGGCCCGTGGCATCCGGGCGGCTTCGATCCGGTGCCGGAACGCGAATGATGGACACCCAACGGCTCATCCTGCTTTTCATCTTCGGCTTCTCGCTACTGATGCTGTGGGACGCCTGGGAGAAGGAGCACCGCCCCAAGCCTGCGGCGCCGGCGCCGCAGGCCGTACCGGCGACTCCGGCCCCCGCCAAGCCCGGCGCCGCGCCGGCGGCGGTACCAGGGGCGCCGGCGGGAGTGCGCGCGCCGGAGGCCGGGGTGCCTGCTGCTGCGCCCGCGGCGGCCAGGGGCGAAACCATCGTGGCGCGCACCGATCTTTTCGCTGCCGAGATCGACAGCTTCGGGGCCACGCTCAAGCGCGTCGAGTTGCTCAAGCACAAGGAGGCCAAGGACTCGGCGAAGCACTTCGTGCTGCTCGGCCCGGAGCATCGCTTCGAGGCGCAAAGCGGGCTGACCTCCGGGCCGAATCACCAGACGCAATGGACGCTGCGGCCGGGCAGCAGCACGCTCGCTGACGGGCAGGACACGCTCGAGGTCCGACTGACCGGGCAGGGCGCCGACGGGGTCGTGGTGGACAAGGTGTACCGGTTCAGGCGCGACAGCTACCTCATCGAGGTCGCGCTCGAGATGCGTAACGCGGGCTCCGGCCCCGTGACCCCCTACGCCTATTTCCAGCTGACGCACGACGGCAAGCCCTCGGCGGACGCCAATACCCTGGCGGCGTCGTTCGGGGCGCAGAGCTTCAACGGCTTCGCGGTCTACACCGAGGAGAAGAAATTCCAGAAGGTGCAGCTCTCCGATGTCGACAAGGGCAAGCCGGACCACGTCAAGCAGGCGAGCGACGGCTGGCTCGCCTATGTGCAGCACTATTTTGTCGCCGCCTGGATTCCGCCGCCCAAGGCGGAGCGCGATTACTCCGTCCTCAGGCGGCCGGACGGCACCTACGCGGGCTATGTGCGCCTGGCCGCAGGCAGCCTCGCGCCCGGGGCGAGCGCCACGGTCGCAGTGCCGCTGTACGCCGGCCCGCAGGAGCAGCGCCGCCTGGTCGCGGTCGCGCCGGGGTTCGACCTGGTGGTCGATTACGGCTGGCTGACGATCATCGCCTGGCCGCTGTTCTGGCTGCTGGAGAAGTTTCACGCCCTGAGCGGCAACTGGGGCGTCGCCATCATCCTGCTCACGGTGCTGATCAAGCTGATCTTCTTCCCGCTCTCGGCGGCGAGCTACAAGTCGATGGCGAAGATGAAGCTGATCACGCCCAGGCTGCAGAAGCTGCGCGAGATGTACGAGCACGATCGGCAGAAGATGAATCAGGCGATGATGGAGCTCTACAAGACCGAGAAGATCAACCCGCTCGGCGGCTGCTTCCCGATCCTGGTGCAGATCCCGGTGTTCATCGCTCTTTACTGGGTGCTGCTCGCGGCGATCGAGCTGCGGCACGCGCCGTTCGTGCTCTGGATCACGGACCTGTCGGCGCTCGACCCCTACTACGTGCTGCCGATCCTGATGGCCGGGACCATGATCCTGCAGACGCGCATGAACCCGACGCCGCCCGATCCGGTGCAGGCGAAGGTGATGCAGATCATGCCTTTCATCTTCAGCGTGTTCTTCTTCTTCTTCCCGGCCGGGCTGGTGCTGTACTGGCTGGTCAACAACATCCTCTCCATCCTTCAGCAATGGCAGATCCAGCGCATGTTCGATCGCGACAAGCCTGCCCATGCCAAGCGCTGAGCGCTCTGGCCGCAGTCCCCTGCCCGTAATCCCCGACACCATCGCGGCGCTCGCAACCCCGGCCGGCCGGGGCGGCATCGGCATCGTGCGCGTCTCCGGGCCGAAAGTGCCCGAGATCGCGCGCGTGCTGCTCGGGCGGCTGCCGCAGGCGAGAAAGGCGCTGCACTGCTTCTTTCGCGACGCGCGCGGCGAGCGCGTCGATGAGGGCATCGCGCTTTATTTCCCGGCGCCGCGCTCCTATACCGGCGAGGCGGTGCTCGAGCTGCAGGGCCACGGCGGACCGGTGGTCATGCACGCGCTGCTCGGCGCGGTCCTCGATGCCGGAGCGCGCCTCGCCGAGCCGGGCGAGTACACGCGGCGCGCCTTCCTCAACGGCCGGCTCGATCTGGCGCAGGCCGAGGCGGTCGCCGACCTGATCGACGCGGCGAGCCGCGAGGCCGCGCGCTCGGCACTGCGCTCGCTCAGCGGCGATTTCTCCGCCGCGGTCGCCGCACTGGTCGACGCGCTCACCGGGCTGCGCGCGCTCACCGAGGCCATGCTCGATTTCCCGGACGAGGAGGTCGACGCGCTGCACCGCGACGACGCGTTCGCACGCCTCTCGCGCCTGCGCGCCGCGCTCGAGGAGGTGCTCGCGAAGAGCAGCCAGGGAAGCCTGCTTCGCACCGGGATCCATGTCGTGCTCGCGGGGCGGCCGAACGTCGGCAAGTCGAGCCTGCTCAACCGGCTCGCGGGCGAGGAGCGCGCCATCGTCACCGCGGTGCCGGGCACGACGCGCGACGCGCTGCGCGAGCCGATCCAGATCGAGGGCGTGCCGATCGTGGTCGTCGATACCGCCGGGCTGCGCGAGTCGCGCGACGAGGTCGAGCGCCTCGGCATCGAGCGCACGCGGCAGGAAATGCAGCGTGCCGATGTCGTGCTGGTGGTGCTCGAGGCCGGCCGCATGGAGGCCCCCGAGGGCGAGCTGCCCGCCGGCGCGGCGCGCGTCACGGTGGTCAACAAGATCGACCTCGTCGCCGGCGCCGTGCCGGGGCGGCACGGCGCGGAGGTGCACGTCTCGGCGAAGACCGGTGCCGGGATCGACGCGCTGCGCGCGGCGATTCTCGAGGCGGCCGGCTGGCAGGCGCGCGGCGAATCGGTGTTCCTCGCGCGCGAGCGGCATCTGCGCGCGCTGCGCGCCGCGCAGGCGCATCTGACCGCCGCCGTGGACCAGCCCGCGCACTGGGAATTCTTCGCCGAGGAGCTGCGCCTGGCGCAGGAGGCGCTCGGAGAGATCAGCGGCCGGGTGAGCGCCGACGACCTGCTGGGGGAGATCTTCGCCCGCTTCTGCATCGGCAAGTAGTAGCTATCTACTTGTAAATAAACGGGAAAGTGTTTGGCAGGTCCGGCGTTCCGCGGCTCATTGGCGGCGGGGTAAAATTTGCCTATACCGCAAACCCCATCCGGCCCGCGCATTGCCCAGGGCCGTTTTCGTTTCAGGAGCAACCTCGATGAGCGATCGCCCAGCCCCCGAATCCCACCCAGCGCAGGCCCCGGCATGGGTGCGGCACGCAAAGCTTCGGGACTGGGTGGACAAGATGGCGCGGCTTGCCAAGCCGGAGCGGGTGGTGTGGTGCGACGGCTCGCAGGCCGAGTATGACCGGCTGTGCGAAGGGCTGGTGGCCGCGGGCAGCCTCGTCAAACTGAGCGAGACGCTGCGGCCGGGGAGCTATCTGGCGCGCTCGCACCCCTCGGACGTCGCGCGCATGGAGGACCGCACTTTCATCTGCTCAGCCCGCCGGGAGGATGCCGGTCCGACCAACAACTGGATCGAGCCTGCGGAGATGCGCGCCACGCTCGCGCGCCTGTTCGACGGCTGCATGCGCGGACGCACCCTCTACGTGGTCCCCTTCTCGATGGGCCCGATCGGCTCGCCGATCGCGCAGATCGGAGTGGAGATCTCGGACTCCGCCTACGTGGTGGTGAACATGAAGCTGATGACGCGCATGGGGCGCGCGGTGCTCGAGCACCTCGGTGCAGACGGCGCGTTCGTGCCCTGCGTGCACTCGGTCGGCGCGCCCTTGGTCGACAGCTTCGGCGCCCGGCGCGCCGACCTCGCCTGGCCGTGCAACGAGAAGGAGAAATGGATCGTGCACTTTCCCGAGAGCCGGGAGATCTGGTCCTACGGCTCCGGCTACGGCGGCAACGCGCTGCTCGGCAAGAAGTGCCTCGCGCTGCGCATCGCCTCGGTCATGGCGCGCGACGAGGGCTGGCTGGCCGAGCACATGCTGATCCTGGGGGTCGAATCGCCGCAGGGCGAGAAGCACTACGTATCGGCGGCGTTTCCGAGCGCCTGCGGCAAGACCAACTTCGCGATGCTGATACCGCCCGCGGCTTTCGCCGGCTGGAAGGTGACCACGATCGGCGAAGACATCGCCTGGATCAAGCCGGGCGCCGATGGCCGGCTCTACGCCCTCAACCCGGAGGCGGGGCTGTTCGGGGTTGCGCCTGGAACGTCGGAGGCGACCAATCCGAACGCGATGCAGACGCTGCGCCGCAACGTCATCTTCACCAACGTCGCCATGACCCCGGAAGGCGACGTATGGTGGGAAGAAATGACCAAGGAGGCGCCCGCCCGGCTGATCGACTGGCAGGGCAACGATTGGACGCCGGGCTGCGGGCGCGCCGCGGCGCACCCGAATGCGCGCTTTACCGTGGCGGCCTCGCAATGCCCATCGATGGACGAGCGCTGGGAGGATCCGCAAGGTGTGCCGATTTCGGCTTTCATCTTCGGCGGCCGGCGCTCCTCGACCGTGCCGCTGGTGGTCGAGGCCCGCAGCTGGGAAGAAGGCGTCTACATGGGGGCGACGCTCGGCTCCGAGACCACCGCCGCGATCACCGGCAAGGTCGGCGTGGTGCGGCGCGATCCGATGGCGATGCTCGCCTTCTGCGGCTATCACATGGGCGATTACTTCGCCCACTGGCTGAAGATGGGCAAGGCAGTGGCGCGGCCGCCGCGCATCTTCCGCGTCAACTGGTTTCGCAAGGATGCGAGCGGAAAATTCATCTGGCCCGGCTACGCCGAGAACATGCGCGTGCTGCAGTGGATCGTGGAGCGCTGCCGCGGCAGCGCGCAGGGGGTCGAGACCCTGCTCGGCGTAATCCCGCGCTACGAGGACCTGAGCTGGAGCGGGATGGAAAAATTCGAGCGCGGGCGCTTCGAGGAAATCACCCGCGTGGACGAGAAGCTCTGGGGCGAGGAGCTCAAGTCGCACGACGAGCTGTTCCGCAAGCTCGCCGGGCGCCTGCCGCAGGCGCTCGAGACGCGCCGCGGCCGCATGCACCAGAAACTCGCCGCCTGATTCAGGGCCCGGTTCTGACCAGGCGCGTGGCGAGCGCGCCGGCCCCGAGCGACATCGCCGCCGCGGCGACGAATACCGCCGGCGAGCTTGCATGCTCGAGCAGCAGGCCGCCCGCCGTGAGGCCGACGCCGACGCCGGCGAGCAGGCCGGTCGCCGACCAGGTGAAGGCTTCGGTCGAGTGCTCGGCGCGCGCGATCCTGGCCACCAGCATCGCCTGCATGATCAGCGCCGGCGCCATGGCGATGCCGGCCGCCAGGCACCAGAGCGCGAACGCCCAGTAGGGCGCCGGCAGTGCGAGCGGCGCCACGCCGAGTCCCATCAGCGCGAGCGTAAGGGGGAACTGGCGCGCGAGCGGCAGATGCCAGCTGCGACTGCCGTACACCAGTCCACCGGCGGCACTGCCGACGCTCATGATGCCGAGCAGGACCCCGGCGAGCGCCGGGCGGCCGAGCTCGGCTGCGTAGGCGATGGTCGCGATCTCGACCAGGCCAAAGGCGCTCGCGTAGCCGAGCACCACGGCGAGCAAGGGCACGAATCCCGGCTCGGCGAGCGGGCCGAACAGGCGCGCGCGCCTGGCGGGCTCGATGCGCCATTGCGCGAGTCCCGCGGAGCGCCTGAACAGCAGCGCGCCCGCGCAGCCGCAGGCGGCGCCGAACAGCACCGCCGAGGCGGGCGAAACGAGCGCGACCAGCAGCGCCACCAGCAGCGGACCGAGGATGAAGATGGTCTCGATCAGCACCGACTCGAGCGAGTAGGCGGCAGCGAGCAGCGCATCGTCCTTCAGCCGCTGCTTGAAGAATGTCCGCATGCACACGGTGATGGGCGGGAAGCACGCGCCCGCGATGGCGGCGAGCGCAAACGCAATCCAGAGCGGCGTGCGCGCCGCGAGCGCTGCGATCAGCGCCGCAAGCGCCGAAGGAAAGGCGAAGGCGCAGGCGAGCAGCACGTAGCGCGGCCCATAGCGGTCAATCAGGCGGCCGAGCAGCGGCGCGAGGCTCGCCAATCCGGCCGTATAGCAGGCCGCGACGGCGCCGCCGCGCGCGAACGAACCGGTGCTGCTCTGGGCGGACATCAGGATCGCGAGGCCCGTGATTCCGATCGGCAGGCGTCCCAGAAAGGACGCGGCAATCGTCGAGCGCAGCACGGGCTGCGCGAGCAGGGCGGAGTAGCGTGCAAGGGAGATCACCGGGCGAGCCTGGCTGCAGCGAACGGGGAAAAGGGCGCGATTGTCGCATGAGGAAGCGGGATGCTGCAGTGCAGCATTACGGTAACCTGCGGCTGTTCCACGTGAAACCTCGGCCGTGGGACGGACTCGCCTAGTTTCACGTGGAACATTCACGTATCATTCGCCCCGCATCCTCATCCCTATGCAATTCCCGGCCGAATTCGACGTCATCGTCGTCGGTGGCGGCCACGCCGGCACCGAGGCAGCGCTCGCTGCGGCCCGGGTCGGCTGCAAGACGCTGCTCCTCACCCATAGCATCGAGACGCTGGGCCAGATGTCGTGCAACCCCTCGATCGGGGGCATCGGCAAGGGACACCTGGTAAAGGAGATCGATGCGCTCGGGGGCGCGATGGCCCTTGCCACCGACGAGGCCGGAATCCAGTTCCGCACCTTGAATTCGTCCAAGGGGCCGGCGGTGCGTGCCACGCGCGCGCAGGCCGACCGGCTGCTTTACCGGCAGGCGATCCGCACGCGCCTCGAGCGGCAGGCGAACCTCACCCTGTTTCAGCAAGCGGTCGACGACATCCTGCTGGAAGGCGACCGGGCCGCCGGAGTGGTGACCCAGATCGGAGTGCGATTCCGCGGCCGCGCGGTGGTGCTGACCGCCGGAACGTTTCTCGCCGGCCAAGTCCATGTCGGCCTGCAGAGCTACCGGGCCGGACGCGCGGGCGACCCGGCGGCGACCACCCTGGCAGCACGCCTGCGGGAGATGAAGCTGCCGGTCGGGCGGCTCAAGACCGGCACGCCGCCGCGGCTGGACGGCAGGACGGTCGACTTCTCGCTGCTCGAGCCGCAGCCGGGGGACTCGCCCGAGCCAGCGTTCTCTTTTCTTGGCCGCCGCGACATGCACCCGCGTCAGCTGCCGTGCTGGATCACGCACACCAACGAGCGCACGCACGAAATCATCCGCGGCGGCCTGGATCGCTCGCCGATGTTCACCGGCGTGATCCAGGGCGTCGGACCGCGCTATTGCCCCTCGATCGAGGACAAGATCCACCGCTTCGCCGGCAAGGCGAGCCACCAGATCTTCCTCGAGCCGGAGGGCCTCACGACGAGCGAGATGTACCCGAACGGTATCTCCACCAGCCTGCCGTTCGACGTGCAGCTCGCCCTGGTGCGCTCGATTCGGGGACTCGAGAACGCGCATTTGCTGCGTCCTGGCTATGCCATCGAGTACGACTACTTCGACCCGCGCAATCTGCGCGCCTCGCTCGAGACCAAGACCGTCGCGGGCCTGTTCTTCGCCGGCCAGATCAACGGCACCACCGGTTATGAAGAGGCCGCCGCGCAGGGATTGCTCGCGGGCCTGAACGCCGCGCTGCAGGTGCAAGGCAAGGCGCCGTGGTGCCCGCGGCGCGACGAGGCCTATCTCGGGGTCCTGGTCGATGATCTGATCACCCGCGGTGTCAGCGAGCCCTACCGGATGTTCACCAGCCGCGCCGAGTACCGGTTGATGCTGAGGGAGGACAACGCCGACCTGAGGCTCACCGAAACCGGGCGCACGCTCGGGCTGGTGGATGACGCACGCTGGGACGCGTTCAGCCGCAAGCGCGAGGCGATCGCGCGCGAGAGCGAGCGTCTGAAGTCCATCTGGGTGAACGAGCACTCGCTGTACGAGCTGCTGCGGCGACCGAATGTAAGTTACCGCTCGCTTTCGTTATTCTCATCTACAGTCGGTGAGAATATTGATTCATCGGTCGCGGAACAAGTCGAGATCCAGGCCAAGTATCAAGGCTACATCGCCCGGCAGCAGGAGGAGGTCGAGCGGCTCAGGGCACAGGAAAGGACGCTGCTGCCGGCGGATATCGATTACCGCGAGGTGCGCGGGCTCTCGACCGAAGTGCGGCAGGCGTTGCAGCGGCACCGCCCGGAGACGATCGGCCGGGCGGCGCGCATGTCCGGCGTCACGCCGGCGGCGATCTCGCTCCTGCTCGTACACCTGAAGCGCAAGGGAAGAAGGGAAGTGCGTCGCAGCCCGCGCCAGAAAAGGAGCGCATGACGCCGCGCGCCGCGCTCGAACGCGGCCTGAGCGAGCTCGCACTGGCGCTGCCCTCGGGCGCCGCCGCGAAGCTGATGGCCTACCTCGAGCTGCTCGCGAAATGGAACCGGACCCACAACCTGACCGCGATCCGCGATCCGCTGCAGGCCGTGAGCCATCACCTGCTCGATTCGCTCGCCGCGCTGCGCGAGCTGACGGGGCTCGCCGGCGCGCTCGCCGATATCGGCTCGGGCGGCGGGCTGCCGGGCATACCGATGGCGATCGCCGAGCCGCAGCGACGCGTGACGCTCAACGACGCCAATCACAAGAAGGGCGCGTTCCTGCGCCAGGCGGTGATCGAGCTGGAGCTCGCCAACGCGACGGTGCACGTCGGGCGGGCCGAGAGCTGGCGCCCCGCGCAACGCTTCGCGGTGGTGATCACGCGCGGCTTCGCCGGCCTGGCTCAGTTCCTCGCCGCCTGCGGCCACCTCGCCGCGCCCGGCGGCGTGCTCGCGGCGATGAAGGGCGCTTTTCCCGGGGACGAGCTGGCGCAGGTGCCCGCGAACTGCGATTGCAGCGATGTGCGCCGGCTTGCGGTGCCGCTGCTGCAAGCCGAGCGCCACCTCGTTCTTTGCCGCGTGGCTTGCTGACCGTGGCGCGCGTCATCGCGATCGCCAATCAGAAGGGCGGCGTCGGCAAGACCACCACCAGCGTCAATCTCGCCGCCGGGCTGGCGCAATCGGCCAGGCGCGTGCTGCTGGTGGACCTCGATCCGCAGGGCAACGCGACCATGGGCAGCGGCGTCGACAAGAGAAAGCTCGCGCGCACGGTCTATCACGTCCTGCTCGGGCTCGGAGATGCCGCCAGTATCCGCATGCGCGTCGAGAGCGGCTTCGACCTCATCCCCGCCAACCGCGAGCTGGCGGGGGCCGAAGTGGAGCTGGTCGAGCTGCCCAATCGCCAGGCCCGGCTGCGCACGGCGCTCGAGCGCCTCGCCGGCGAATACGATTTCATCCTGATCGATTGCCCGCCGTCGCTCAGCCTGCTGACCGTGAACGCGTTGACCGCGGCCGAGCAGGTGCTGATCCCGATGCAGTGCGAGTATTACGCGCTCGAAGGCCTCTCCGATCTGGTCGGCACGATCAAGCGGGTGCGCGCCAATCTGAACCCGCGGCTCGAGATCGCGGGGCTGCTGCGCACCATGTTCGACCCGCGCAACACGCTCGCGCACCAGGTCTCGCAGCAGCTGGAGGAGCATTTCGGCGACAAGGTCTATCGCACCCTGGTGCCGCGCAACGTGCGCCTGGCTGAGGCGCCGAGCTACGGCGCGCCCGCGGTGGTCTGGGACAGTGCTTCGAAGGGAGCGCAGGCCTACGTCGCGCTGACCGCGGAAATTCTGAAGGGAACGCCATGAACAAGCCCAAAGGGCTGGGCCGCGGGCTCGACGCGCTGCTCGGCGGCGACGAGAGCACGCGCAGGGACGCGACGGCGACGCTTGCGGTGGATTCGATCCGGCCGGGCCGCTACCAGCCGCGCACGCGCATGGACCAGCAGGCGCTCGGCGAGCTCGCGGCATCGATCCGCGCCCAGGGCGTGGTGCAGCCGGTGCTGGTGCGGCCGCTCGACGGCGCGCGGGAGCGCTACGAGCTGATCGCCGGCGAGCGCCGCTGGCGCGCGGCGCAGATGGCGGGGCTGACGGAGATCCCCGCGCTGGTGCGGGAGGTTCCGGACAGCGCCGCATTGGCCATGTCGTTGATCGAGAACATCCAGCGCGAAGACCTGAACCCGATCGAGGAAGCGGGCGGATTGCAGCGCCTGGTGGAGGAATTCCGCATGACCCACGAGCAGGCCGCCGACGCCATCGGGCGCTCGAGGAGTGCGACCACCAACCTGCTGCGCCTGCTCAAGCTGGCGAAGCCCGTGCAGGCAATGCTGCTGCAGGGGGCGCTCGAGATGGGACACGCGCGCGCGCTGCTCTCGCTCGATGCGGCGCGCCAGATCGAGGCCGCGAACCGTATTGCCGCGCGCGGCCTGTCGGTGCGCGAGAGCGAGGCGCTGGCAGCGAGGCTGCTGCGCGCACCGGCGGCGCGCCGCAGGCAGAGAACGGACCGCGATCTCGCGCGCCTCGAGGAAGAGGTCTCGCAGCGCCTTGGCACCACGGTGCAGATCCGTCCCGGGCGCAAGGGCAGCGGCACGATCCTCGTGCGCTACTCGGGACTCGACCATCTGGACCAGTTGCTGAAGAAGCTGCGCTGACATCGGCTGCCGGATTTTTGCGCCGCAACACGTTGACCCGAAGTGCCTCAGACGAATATACTTTCGAGGCCAATTCGCACCGTGCTGCAGTGGCAGCTCATCGCTACGGCGGCGCTGACGCTGATCGCAGGATTCTGGGTCGGAGCGCACGGCGCGTTTTCCGCGGCCTTGGGAGGAGCGGTCAGCGTATGTGCCGGCATGGCATCCGCGTACGTGGCAGCGAGGGGTAGCGCGAAGTCAGCGGGGGGGATCCTGGTCGGGGCGTTGCGGGCCGAAGCGGTCAAGATCGGCCTGATCGTGGTCCTGCTGTGGCTGGTGATGGCGGTCTACGACGAGGTCGTCGCCGGCGCGTTCTTTGGATCGTTCATTGCGACGGTACTGATATTTTCGATGGCGTTCTTTGTGCGCGACTACGATTAGCGATGGCATCCGGCAAAGAATTCAACGCGACAAACTACATCCAGCACCACCTGACCTTTCTCGCGAAGCCGGTGGGAGACGGTGGCTTCTGGGCGCTGAACGTCGATTCGCTGGTGACGGCGGCCCTCATGGGCAGCATCGTGCTCGGCCTCATCTGGTGGGTGGTGCGGGGCGCAACCTCCGGCGTGCCGAACCGGCGCCAGGCCTTCGTCGAGCTGCTGTTCGAGTTCGTCGACAACCAGGTGAAGGGCGTTTTTCACCACGGCGACCGCAATCGTTTCGTCGCCCCGGTGGCGCTCACGGTATTTGTCTGGGTCTTGGTGATGAACGCCATGGATTTCCTGCCGATCGATATTGTCGTCGGGCCGCTGGAATGGCTCGGCCTGCACGCCTGGCGCCCGGTGCCGACCGCCGATGTCAACACCACCTTCGCGCTGGCGCTCTCGGTCTGGCTGCTGATGATCTGGTTCTCGATCGCGGCCAAGGGCCTGGGGGGCTGGATTCACGAGCTTTGCTGCGCGCCCTTCGGCGTCAAGCCGCTGTGGGCGTCGCCGTTCCTGGTGTTCTTCAACCTTCTTTTCAATTTCATCGAGTACGTGTCCAAGCCGCTGTCGCATTCGCTGCGGCTGTTCGGCAACATGTACGCGGGTGAGATCATTTTCCTGCTGCTGTGGCTGCTGGCCGCGACCGGCCTTTTCGGCACGCTCGTGGCCACCATGTTCGGTCTCGGCTGGGCGATTTTTCACATTCTGATCGTGGCGCTGCAAGCCTACATCTTCATGATGCTGTCGGTGGTCTACATCGCCATGGCCCACGAGCATCACTGATCTCGCATTGATCCGACCAACGACGACTTTTCGCCCAGGAAAGGAAACAGGATGGAAAAACTGCAAGCCTTGGCCATGATCCAGGCCTATACGGGGATCGGCATTGGACTCATGATCGGCGTCGGCGCTGCGGGCGCGTGCATCGGCGTAGGCGTGATGTGCAGCCGTTTTCTCGAGGCGGCCGCGCGCCAGCCCGAGCTGACCAATTCGCTGCAGGCCAAGGTGTTCCTGCTGCTCGGCCTGATCGACGCCTCCTTCATCATTGGCGTCGGCCTGGCGATGATGTTCGCCTTCGCCAACCCGTTGCTCGCCGTCGTCGGGTAGACGGTCGTTCCCGAAGGGGTCGGTCATGAGCTTCAATCTGACGCTGATCGCCCAGGCGCTGACGTTTGCGCTGTTCATCTGGTTTACGGCGAAGGTCGTCTGGCCCTACATGCTGCGTGCGATCGAGGCGCGGCAGAAAACCATTGCGGACGGCCTCGCCGCCGCCGAGCAGGGCAGGCAATCGCTCGAGGTTTCGGCCCGCCAGTCCGAGGAAGCGATCCAGGAAGCGCGCGGGCGCGCCGCCGAGATCGTGGTGCAGGCCGAGAAGCGCGCCTCGCAGGTGGTGGCGGAGGCGAAGGCCACCGCCAAGGCCGAAGGCGAGCGCGAGAAGGCCGCCGCCAAGGCCGACATCGAGCAGGCGGTGGCGCGCGCGCGCGAGCAGCTGCGCGAGCATGTCGCCGCGCTCGCGGTCGCCGGGGCGGAAAAGATCCTGCGGCGCGAAGTCGACGCCAAGGCGCACGCCGATCTGCTCGACGGCATCAGGAAGCAACTCTGATGGCGGAACCGAGCACCATCGCGCGCCCTTACGCGGAAGCCGTGTTCAAGCTGGC
>JACOVA010000098.1 GCA_016177575.1 Betaproteobacteria bacterium | reverse complement strand
GCGCGAATACACCCCGGCTTGCGGCGTGACCTGCGCGCCTACGGCCCGCTCCTTCGGCGATCTGGACACTCCCGACAGCGAGGTTTCGAAGATGATCGCCAACAAGGACGGCGTGCGGCTGCTCGACCAGCTCGGCAACAAGCCACAGGTGTATTACCTGACCGGCAGCGGCGGCGCCGTGCCGAGCAATCGAGCGATCAGGAATGCGTAGATCGGGAGATTCAAAATGAACAATACTGCCGAGCCGAGAAGTTTCGCGGAAGTCGCGCGATACCTGCTTGACCTCTGGCGCCGCGAAGGTACGCTGCAATTCCTGCGGATTGCGCTTGCGCTGGGGCGGGAAAGATCCGTCGCGGGCGAGATGTGGAAATACGGCGTGGTCATCGGGCTGTTGAGCTTCGCCTTCGTGGCGTTCATGCTGCTCACCGAGGGCGGGGCCGCTTTCAACACTTCGAGCGACGGCATCAACTGGGGCATGGCGATTTCGGTTTACGTCTTTTTCGCCCTGACCTCGTCGGGACTGACCTTCATCGCCGCGCTGTCGATGGTGTTCGGATTCAGGGAGTATTACGCCGTCGCCAAGCGCTGCGTCTGGCTCGCCATCGTCACGCTGGGAGCCGGATTCAGCGTGCTCGCGCTCGAGCTCGGGCATCCGTTTCGCATGCTGTGGGCGATGCCCGCCGGCCTGCAATACCTGTCGCCGATGTTCTGGATGGGCGTGTTCTATCTCATCGACCTGGTGTTGCTGGTGATCAAGTTCGATCGGCTGTGGCACGACGACTGGGACAGCCCGCTGAGCCAAGTGCTCAGCATCGCGTCGTTCGTGGCGGTCGTGCTGGCAAGCGGCATGCTCGGGCTGGTGTTCGGCTCGATGTTCATGCGGCCCATGTGGTACGGCTCGTTCACCGCGGTGTATTTCATCTTCACCGCCGCGCTGTCGGGCGCGGCGGCCATCGTTCTGACAACCTACATGGCGTACGGCTTCCGCCGCGAATCCATGCCCGAGCCGCTGCGCAGCATGGCCTCCGGGAAAGCGCTGGCGAAGGTGTTCGCCACGCTCACCGGCATCACGCTGTTTTCGGTCGTGACGCGGATGTGGACCGGCCTGTGGAGCAATCTCGATGGATTGGAAGGTTTCCATGCGCTGGCGCGCTCGCCGACGTTCCACGTCGAGGTGTGGGCCGGCCTGGCGCTGCCATTCGTGCTCATGATCGTCCCCGCCTGGCAGCGCCAGCCGCGCTGGCAGATCACCGCGTCCGTGCTGGTCCTGCTCGGGATGTTCATCGACCGTTACCAGTTTCTCGTCACCGGCCAGGTGGTTCCGATGTTCAAGGGGGCCTGGGCGAGCGGCCTCGCGGACTACGTCCCTTCGCTCACCGAGTGGATGATGGCGGTGCTCGGCTTCGCAATCGTATTCGCGTTCTACGGACTGGGCGAGAAGCTGTTCAATCTCGCGGGCGATCCGCGGCACCAGGTCCGCGAGAGCGCCGAGTTGAAGGCGGCTTAGCGCCGAAGTTCATGCCGCCGGACAGCGGCAGGCGCGCGCCCTCCGTCCGTTGAGATCGTCGCAGGCTCGTTTCCCCGTGCCGCCTACCTGCTCGCGAAACCGACGAATACCAGGACCAGCAGCGTCAGGCCGAAGCCGATCAGGGTGAAGCCGAGGATCTTCGAGCCGAGCTGCATCGGGCGCGACGGCGCGTCGACCAGGTAACTCGCGAGCTGGCCCGAGTCGACGAGGCGCTTGTATTCGAGTGCGTGCTCGCGCTTGAACTCCTCGAGCGGCACCGCCCCGGTGAACATCACGATGTCGAGCGGGAACTTGTCCGGGCGGAAGTGGTTGTTGAAGAAATGCACCGTGAACAGGAACACCGCGGCGAGCACCGCCTCTTCGCCGTGGACGATGGTGGCGACGTTGAACGTCCAGCCGGGCAGCATCGAGCCGGTCGTCGCCGGGAACGCGAGCATCATGCCGCTGCCGCCGATGATGGCCATGCCCCAGAACACCGCCCAGTAGTCGAACTTCTCCCAGTAGGTCCAGCGGTCGAACACCGGGCGCGGCCGCAGCCCGAAGAACCACTCGAACATGGCGATGATGTCCTTCAGGTCTTGCCAGCCTGGCACCAGCGACACCGGCCCGAACCAGTCGAAGGTCCGCCAGTTGCGCCCGATGCGCATCGTCAGGTAGAGGAGGTGGGCGAAGAAGATTCCGAGCATGATCGTGGCCGCTGTCCGGTGCACGATGGCCGCGATCTTCGGACCGCCGAAGGCGGCCGCGACGGTCTTCGCCCAAGCGCTGTCGGCGAAGAACACCGTCATGCCGGTCAGCACCAGCGTCATGACGCTGAGAGCGAACACGAGGTGCGCGAGCCGCCAGAGCGGCCCGAAGCGCTGGTACTGCTTTGCTCCCAGCTGCAGCGACTCGTCCACGACAACGTGCGGCCGCGACTTGCCCTGCTTGCGGTCCCGGTACTCGCGGTAGAACCAGAGCGCGGTGTGCGTCCAGAAGAACAGGAACACCCCGATCAGCAGCGCGATCATGAACTTGGTCGCGAGCCACACGTAGGGATAGCGCTTGAAGTCGTGCGTCGTGGCGTGCGGCTCGAAGGTGACGAAGCCCGCGGTCGCGTCCTTGTGGCATTTCTGGCAGGTTTGCAGCCGGTTCTGCGGGTGAACCTGCGAGGCCGGGTCGGCGACGCGCTTGACGGTGTGGCTGCCGTGGCAGTCGTAGCACTTGGCGGTGTAGGCGTAGCCGAGCGTGTTGACCTGGCCGTGATAGGTCTGCGTGTAGGTGGCGAGGTTATCCGCGTGGCAGTTGCCGCAGTTGCGCGTGATGATCAGCCGCGTCGAGTCGGCCTCGGGCGTATTGATGTCGTGCGTCGTGTGGCAGTCGGAGCAGATCGCCGCGTAGGCGTTGCGCTCCTCGAGCACTGCCTTGCCGTGCACCGAAGTCGCGTACTGCTCGCGCTGCCTGGCGTGGCACGCGCCGCATTTGTTCGGGATGCTCAGGCGCCACTCGGTGCGGCCTTCGCTGCCCGCGGGGTAGACGTAATGCGCCTCGTGGCAGTTGTAGCAGGTGGCGTTGGTGCGCGACTGGTCCTGGCGGCTCGGTCGCGCGTGGATCGAATGCATGTAGCGGTTGATCTGCTCGATCACCACGCCGAGGCGC
Source organism: Betaproteobacteria bacterium (assembly GCA_016177575.1). Taxonomy (GTDB): domain Bacteria; phylum Pseudomonadota; class Gammaproteobacteria; order Burkholderiales; family SG8-39; genus RBG-16-66-20. Next base: position 11,017 of record JACOVA010000098.1, on the reverse strand, counting down.
GCGAACTCCTTGGTCTTGCCTTCCTGCTGCGCCTTGGCCCACAGGCTCTCGTGGCACTGCACGCAGCTCACGCGCACCTGCGTGCCGGGCGCATGCGGGATCTCGGTGACGTTGGTGTGGCACTCGACGCACTGGCGCTTGCCGTGCACGCTCTCGGCGAACTTTTCCGGCATGACGTGCAGGTCGCGCGGCTTGCCGTCCGGTCCCGGGGCCTCGAAGCCCTTGTTGCCGTGGCAGGCGAGGCAGACGGAATTCTCGAGTGCCGGTGCCTCGGCCGCCGGCTTGTCCTGCGCCGCGGCAAAGTGGGGTGTAACCGCAAGCAGAGCGCAACCCGCCGCAACCCAAGTTGCGACTCTGGATAAGTGCATGGGCCTCGAATCCCCTTTTTGATTCAAGCAACTTCCAGATGCATTGTGCCGCCTGGCAACGCCTGACAGTTGACCTGCATCAAGCGGCGGCCTCCGAAAAGCAATTACATCTCACTTTCATCTGCCTGCAGGCGCAAGGATAGGCGCGAACAGTCCCGAGGGCATGCCCGCGACCTCACAGATCGTGCGGATTCGAACGCCGTTGTTCCGCGGCGCTCGGCGCCTGAGGATTGCCCTGGTCGGCATGCCGGACGCGGGCAAGCGCACCTTGTTCGACGCGGTCGCGAGCACCATGCCGCGCAGCGGCAGGCTGTCGCAGAGCGGCGCTGCGTACCGCGAATGCGCGGTGCGCATCGGCATGGACGAGGCGAGCCTGATCGAATTGCCCGACATCGGCTCGCTGCGGGAACTGGCGCGCGAGGACTTGGTGACGATCCAGGTCGTGAACGCCACCGCGCTGGAGGCGCACCTCGGTCTGACGCTGGAGCTGCTCGCGCGCGGCCGGCCCATGGTCGTTGCGCTCAACATGATGGACGAAGCGAGGCGCAGGGGGGTGTACCTCAATGTCTCCGCGCTCGGCCGCCGACTGGGCGTGCCCGTCGTGCCGGTCGCGGCCCTGCTGGGCAAGGGAATCTCGGAGCTGTTCGCGGCGGCGCTCGAGACGGCACGCTCTGCCGCGCGTCCGCCCGCGCAGCCCGAATCGCAGGACGAGCGGCGGCAGCGCTCGGCCGCGCTCCTCGCAGCCGCGACGCGCCCGGGCGCGCCGCGCGAGGGTCCCGCCTGGCGCTATTGGCTCGATGCGCTGATGCTGCATCCGCGCTGGGGCCTGATCGGCAGCCTGGCCGTGTTCGCCGCCGTGCTGTTCGTGGTGTTCTGGGTCGGCGCCTGGCTGGACGCGTTGACGGCGGCGCGGTTGGCGGACGCCGCGGCCCCCTGGCAGCCGCAGTCGGCGGGCGGCGTCGTGCTGCGCGCCGTCGTCGACGCCCTCATCGGTCTGATCGGAATCGTGGTGCCCTACATGATTCCTCTCGTGCTGCTGCTCGTCACGCTGGAGGAGGCGGGCGTCATGCATCGCATCGCCTTCGTCGTCGATCGCGCTTTTCACCGCATCGGGCTGCACGGCGGGGTCGCGGTGCCGTTCCTCACCGGGCTGGGCTGCAACGTCCCCGCGATCTCGGCCGCGGCCAGGGTCGCGAGCGGCCATGAGCGCGTGATCGCGTCCGTGCTGATCACCTTCGTGCCCTGCTCGGCGCGCTCGGGGATCATCCTCGCGCTGGCCGGCAAGTATCTCGGCGGCGCCGGCGTGCTCGCGATCTTCGCCCTCACGGCCGTCGTGCTCGCGATTCTGGGCAGGCTGCTGGCGCGGCGCTGGCGCGACGCCGGCCCCGGGCAGGTGCAGGAGATACCGCCTTACAGGCTGCCGCGCTGGCACGGCCTGCTCGCCGAGACCTGGGCGAGGACGCGCGACATCGTCACCATCGTCATGCCGCTGCTGATCGGCGGCAGCGTCGTGCTGGCGCTGCTGCATTACGTCGGCGCCGACGCGGCCGTCAATGCGGTCTTCACGCCGGTGACCTCGTGGTGGCTGGGGCTGCCCGCGGTGCTCGGCGTGCCGATCCTGTTCGGCATCCTGCGCAAGGAACTGTCGCTGCTGATGATCTATCAGGCGCTCGGCACCTTCGAGGTCGGCGCCGTCCTCGACTGGGTGCAGATCATCACGTTCCTGCTGTTCCTCACCTTCTACATACCCTGCGTTTCGACTTTCGCGGTCATGCTGAAGACGATCGGCCGGCGCGAAGCGCTGCTCTCGATTTCGCTGTCCGTGGGGGTGGCGCTGCTGGTGAGCGGCGTGGCGCGCCTGCTGCTGGAAGGGGTGCGCCTGCTGCAGGCCTGAAGTGCCGACGCAGCCGGAATCGGGTAAGTTCGGCGCATGGCGCCTTTGAAGAGCATCGCCGTGCTGACCGCGGGTGGCGACGCCCCCGGCATGAACGCCGCGGTGCGCGCGGTGGTGCGCAGCGCGATCGCGCTCGGCCTGCAGGCCTGGGGCGTCAGGCGCGCCTACGAGGGACTGGTCGGCGGCGAGTTCCTCGAGCTGGGCGCGCGCGACGTCGGCGGCATCATCCAGCGCGGCGGCACCGTGCTGCAGACGGTGCGCTATCCCGAGTTCGAGCAGCCGCAGCTGCAGCGCGAGGCGATCGCGCAGCTCGAAGCGCGCGGCGTCGGTGCGCTGGTCGCGATCGGCGGCGACGGCACGATGCGCGGCGCGGCCGCGCTCGACCGGCTCGGCTTCCCGGTGGTGGGGATTCCGGCCTCGATCGACAACGACGTCTACGGCACCGAGATCTCGATCGGCGTCGACACCGCGCTCAACACCATCGTCGAGGCGATCGACAAGCTGCGCGATACCGCGGCCTCGCACCGGAGGGCGTTCATCGTGGAGACCATGGGACGGCATTGCGGCCATCTCGCGCTCATGTCGGGAATGATCTGCGGCGCCGAAATGACGCTGATTCCCGAGCGCGAGGTAAGTGCCGAAGAGGTTGCCGATGCGGTGCGCGGTGCCTATGCGCGCGGCAAGACGCACGCCATCATCGTCGTCGCCGAGGGTGCGCGCCTGGCTGCGAACGCGCTCAAGGAAACGCTCGACCGGATGAACACCGGCTTCGAGTCGCGCGTCACGATCCTCGGCCACATCCAGCGCGGCGGCCGGCCGAGCGCCTGGGACCGCCTGATCGCGGCGCGCTTCGGCGTCGCCGCGGTCGAGCGCCTGCACGCCGGCGAGCGCGGCCTGATGGTCGGGCTGCGCGCGCCCGCGATCATCGCCACCGCATTGCAGGAAGTCTGCGGCCGCAAGCGCGAGCCGGACCTCGAGATCTACCGCATGGCGAGGATGCTGGCGAAGTAGCCGCTATTGCGGCATCGAGCAGCTTAGATTCCGTAGGCCCTGCGCAGCAGCGTGAGCGGATGGGCTTTCGCGGCCGGCGCTTTTTCTTCCTTGATTCCCTGGCGAATGTGCCGCGCCGCGATCGGACAGTCCGAGCTGATCCAGTCGGGCTCGGCGGCCGCCATCTGGCGGAACACCGGCCGGCCGATCTTCATCGAGCTCTCGTAGTGCTCCCGCTTCACCCCCCAGGTGCCGTCGTGCCCCGCGCAGCGCTCGACCGTGGTGAGCGTGGTGCCGGGGATCGTCTCGAGCAGCTCGCGCGTCTTCTGGCCCACGTTCTGCACCCGCGAGTGGCAAGGAATGTGATACGAGACCTTGCCGAGCGGCGCCTTGAAATCGGTCTTCAGCAGCCCGTCGCGCCGGCGCAGGACGAAATACTCGAACGGGTCGAACATCGCCTCCTGCACCGCCCTGACCTCCGCGTCCTGCGGATACATGAGCGGCAGCTCCTGCTTGAACATCAGCGTGCACGAGGGCACCGGGGTCAGGATCGCGTAGCCTGCGCGCGCCAGCTTCGCCATGCCGGGAATATTCTTTTCTTTCAGCAAGCTTACAGAGCTCAAATCGCCCAGCTCCAGCTTCGGCATGCCGCAGCAGGCTTCTTTCTCGACCAGCACATACGGGATCTCGTTGTGCGCAAGGACCGCGAGCAGGTCGTGGCCCATGCCGGGCTCGTTGTAGTTGACATAGCAGGTCGAGAAGACCGCGACTTTGCCGGGGGTGTTCTTGCCGTCTTTCACGGGAACGCTTTTGCTTTTCTCGTGATTCGGTCTGAAAGTTCTGCTGGCGTATTCGGGCAGCTCGCGCTCCCTGTGCACGCCCAGGGTTTTCTCGAGCAAGCCCCTGGCAAGAGCGTTCTTGTTCGCCGCATTGACCGTCTGCACCACTACCGGGATTGTCGCCAGCTTGCCCATGGCATCGGTGGAGGAGAGCAGCCGGTCGCGCAGGCTTGCGCCGCTCTGCCCGAACCTGACCGCCTTGGCGCGCAGCATGACGTGCGGGAAATCGACGTTCCACGGGTGCGGCGGAACGTAGGGGCACTTGGTCATGTAGCAGGTGTCGCAGAGATAACATTGGTCGACCACCTTCCAGTAGTCCTGGCGCGCCACGCCGTCGAGCTCCATGGTGCTGGAGGCGTCGACCAGGTCGAACAGGGTGGGGAAGGCGTTGCACAGGTTCACGCAGCGCCGGCAGCCGTGGCAGATCTCGAAGATCCGGCCCGCCTCGTCGAGCGCCTTGTCCTCGTCATAGAAGGCCTCGCTCTGCCAGTCGAGCGGATGCCGGGTGGGTGCTTCGAGGCTGCCTTCGCGCATGTGGGCAACGCTAGCGCCGCGGGCCGCGGCGGCGCAAATCGATTGTCGCGATGGATCCGATAGTCAAGGGCTATTCTTCTATCGTGATTGATTCAGGTCAATATGCGGCAGCTGCCCGGCGCTAGATTCGCATGGGGGATTTCTTACAGGAGTCGATCATGTCGAATCTCACGCGCTCCAACCCGTTCGAGGACTTCTTCGGCGATCTCGGCAAGGGCTTCTGGGTCAAGCCGCTGGCGGTACCGGGCGGCGACGAGCTGAAGCTGAAAGTCGACGTCACGGAAGACGACAAGGCGTTCACCGTGCACGCCGAAATACCCGGCGTCAAGAAGGAAGACATCCAGGTCGAGGTGAACGGCGACCAGGTCTCCATCCGCGCCGAAGTCAAGCGCGAGAAGGAGGAGAAGAAGGGCGAGAAGGTCATCCACAGCGAGCGCTACTACGGCATGGTCGGCCGCAGCTTCAGCCTGCCCGGCGAAGTGGACGACAAAGCGACGGTGGCGAAATACAAGGACGGCGTGCTCGACCTGACGCTGCCGAAGAAGTCTGGCAACGGCTCGCGGCGCATCTCGGTCCAGTAGCGAGGTGCCGGCAGCCCAGTGCTACCACTGCGGGCTGCTGGTCGCCGAGCCGGGACGGTGGCGCGCGCCGCTGCTCGGCGCGCCGCGCGATTTCTGCTGCGCCGGCTGCGAGGCCGTAGCGGGCACCATCGCCGCGGCGGGCTTCGAGCGCTACTACGAGACGCGCAGCGCCGCGGGCACCGCGCCCGCGGAGCTCGCGCCTGCCGAGGAGCTCGACGATCCGCAGGCGCAGGCGCAGTTCGTCGCCGCGACCGGCGAGCACGGGCGCGAGGCCAGCCTGATTCTCGACCGCATCCGCTGCGCCGCCTGCCTGTGGCTGGTCGAGCAATGGCTGCGGCGCCAGCCCGGGATCCTGCGCGCCAGCGTCAATTACGCGACGCGCCGCGCGCACGTGGCGTGGGACGCGCGCAGCACCAAGCTGTCGCAGCTGGTCGCCGCGGTGCGCGCGATCGGCTACGACGCCTATCCGTGGGACCCGCAGCGCCAGGGCGCAATGGAGCGCGGCGAGCGGCGCAAGGCGCTGTGGCGCCTGTTCGTCGCCGGGTTCGGCGCCATGCAGGTGATGATGTACGCCTTTCCGGCCTACCTCGACGACGGCGGCACGCTGCCGCGCGACGTCGAGGCGCTGTTCCGCTGGGCGAGCCTGCTGCTGACGCTTCCGGTGCTGCTGTTCTCCTGCACGCCCTTCTTTGCCGCCGCCTGGCAGGACGCCCGCCATCGCCGCATCAGCCTCGACACCCCGATCGCGCTCGGCATCGCGGCGGGCTTCGGCGCCAGCGCCTGGGCGACGCTCGCCGGCAGCGGCGCGGTCTACTTTGACTCGATCGCGATGCTCGTTTTCCTCCTGCTCGGCGCGCGCTACCTGGAGCTCGGCGCGCGCCAGCGCGCCGCTCGCTCGCTCGACCGCCTCGCGCGCTGGATGCCGTCGTTCGCGCTGCGCCTGGCGGGCGAGGCGCCGCACAAGGTCGCAGTGCACCTGCTTGCGCCGGGCGACCGCGTGCTGGTTCCGGCCGGCGAGCGCGTGCCCGCGGACGGCGTGGTCGAGCGCGGCGCATCGAGCGCCGACGAGTCCCTGCTCACCGGAGAGGCGCGCCCGGTCCGCAAGGCCGCCGGCGCACGGCTGGTCGGCGGCTCGGTCAATCTCGAGCAGCCGCTCGTCCTGCGCGTCATGCGCGTCGGCGCCGAGACGCAGGCCGCGGCGATCGGGCGGCTGGTCGAGCGCGCGGCGGCGGCCAGGCCGCGCGCGGTCGCGGGCGCCGACCGGATCGCGCGCTCGCTGACCTGGCTCGTGCTCGCGGTCGCGGCCGCCGCCGGTCTGTACTGGCAGGATCCCTGGGTCGCAATCGCGGTCCTGGTGGCGACTTGCCCGTGCGCGCTTGCGCTGGCGACGCCGGTCACGCTCACCGCGGCGAGCGCGCGCCTGCTCTCGCTCGGGATGGCGCTCACGCGCGCGCGCGCGCTCGAGGCGCTCGAGCGCGCCACCGACGTGGTGCTCGACAAGACCGGGACCCTGACCGAGGGACGCTTCGCGCTCGCGCGCACGGTCCCGCTCGGCGCGCTCGACGCGCAGGCCTGCCTCCAGCTCGCCGGCGCGCTCGAGTCCGCGAGCCGCCATCCGCTCGCGCGCGCGTTCGGCGGCGCGGCGACGGCGGCCGCGGTCGACCCGCTGTCCTGCCCGGGGCGCGGCATGGAGGGCAGCATCGACGGCCGCAGGCTCAGGATCGGCTCCGAATCGTTCTGCCGTGAGCTCTGCGAGGTCGCGCCGCCGCGCGCCTTCGTCCCGCCCGATGCCTCCCATACGCCGGTTTTCCTCGCCTGCTCGACGGGTTGGCTCGCCGCTTTCCTGCTCACCGATCGCCTGCGCCCTGAGGCGCGGGGCCTGGTTGCGGGCCTGCGCAACGCGGGGCTGCACGTGCACCTCGTGTCCGGCGACCAGCCGGCGGTGGTCGAGGCCTGCGCCCGGCGCCTCGGCATCGAGTGTTTTGCCGGCGCCGTGGCGCCCGAGGGCAAGCTCGAATACATCGCGCGCCTGCAGGGTGAGGGCAGGGTGGTGCTCATGATCGGCGACGGGCTGAACGATGCGCCGGTTCTGGCGCGCGCCGACGTCTCGATCGCGATGGGCGGCGGCGCCGATGCGGCCCAGCTGCAGGCGGACCTGGTCTTGACCGGCGACTCGCTGCGGGGAGTCGTGGCGGCGATGCGGCTGGCGCGGCGCACGATGCGCATCGTGCGGCAGAATTTCGGCTGGGCGCTCGCCTACAATGCGCTTGCGCTGCCCGCGGCGGCGGCCGGGTGGATCGGACCCTGGGAGGCGGCGCTCGGCATGGCGGCGAGCTCCTTCATCGTAGTGCTGAACGCGGGCCGCATCAGCGCGCCGGCGCGCGACCAACGGCCATGGAAAGCCTCTACCTCCTCGTACCGCTCTCAGTCGGCGTAGTCATCGCCATCGGCTGGGTGTTCTGGCGCGCGCTCGAGAGCGGCCAGTTCGACGACCTCGAGCGCCCGGGCTATTCCATCCTGGAAGACGACGACCTGAAGCGCTGACATGCGCGCGATGCGCCTGCATGCGCCGGGCCGGGCGCTGAGCGCCGAGGACCTGCCGCCGCCGCAGCCGGGCCCGGGACAGCTGCTCGTCAAGGTGAGCGCCTGCGGCGTCTGCCGCACCGACCTGCACCTCGCCTGCGGGGAGCTTCCCCAGTGCCGCACCCCGATCACGCCCGGGCACGAGATCGTAGGCACCGTAGTCGGCACCGGGGCGAGAGTGGGCATCCCCTGGCTGGGCTGGACCTGCGGCGAGTGCGCGTTCTGCCGCGCGGGGCGCGAGAACCTGTGCGAGCGCGCGCGCTTCACCGGCTGTCACCTGGACGGCGGCTACGCCGAGTACGTGGTGGCCGACGAGCGCTGCTGCCTGCCGATCCCCGAGCGCTACAGCGACACCGAGGCCGCGCCGCTCCTTTGCGCTGGCTTGATTGGTTTTAGAAGTTATCAGTTCATAAGAGACCAGGAAAAGATCGGTATCTACGGCTTCGGCGCGGCGGCGCACATCATCAGTCAGATTGCGCGGGCCGAGGGACGAACTGTTTTCGCCTTTACCAGAAAAAATGACTTGAAAGGCCAGCAGTTTGCGCTTTCATGCGGTGCGCATTGGGCGGGCGACTCGACCGAGCCGCCGCCCGAGCCGCTCGATGCGGCGATCCTGTTTGCGCCCGCAGGGGAATTGGTTCCCGTTGCCCTGAAAGCAACCAGAAAAGGCGGAACGGTCGTCTGCGGCGGCATCCACATGAGCGACATCCCGTCGTTTCCGTACGAAATCCTGTGGGGCGAGCGCACGCTGCGCTCGGTGGCGAACCTGACGCGCTCCGACGGCGAGGCGTTCATGGCGCTGGCCGCGAGGGTCGCGCTCAGGATCGAAACGAGGACCTATCCGCTGGGGGATGCAAACCAGGCCCTCGAGGACCTTCGGCGAGGCGGTCTGGAGGGCGCCGCGGTGCTGGTACCCTGACGACCGATGGACGACCGCGATCTTTACGCCGGCTTGATCCGGCTGCACATCCTGCACCACGCGGCGAAGGAGCCGATCTTCGGCCTGGCAATGATCGAGGAGCTCGGCCGGCACGGCTACCGGATCAGCGCGGGCACCATCTATCCCATCCTCCACGGGCTCGAGGAACGCGGCTACCTGCGGTCCGGGGATCGGAGCGCGGGCAAGAGCGTTCGCCGCGTCTATCGCGCCACCGCCAGAGGAAGGCGCGCGCTCGCCGCGGCGAAAGAGAAGGTGCGCGAGCTGTTCGGTGAGCTGCTAGAAGAGTGACGCCAGCTCGCCCCCGGCGGCCGCGAAGAGCACGACCCAGAGCGGCGGCAATTTCCAGAACATGAGCAGCCCGAATGCGGCGAGCGCGACGGCGAAGTCCGCAGGGCCGCGCACCGCGCTGGTGAAGATCGGGTCGTAGAGCGCGGCGAGCAGGATGCCGACCACGGTCGCATTGATGCCGCTCATCACGGAGCGGATCGCGGGCTTCACCCTGAGCACGTTCCAGAACGGCAGCGGCGCCAGGGCGAGCAGGAACCCGGGCAGGAAGATGGCGACCAGCGCGAGCGTGCCGCCCAGCCACCCGCTCGGCTCGCCTTTCGCCACCGTGCCGAGGTACGCCGCGAAGGTGAACAGCGGCCCCGGCACCGCCTGCGCCATGCCGTAGCCGGCGAGAAAATCGCCGTCGCTCACCCATCCCGGCGGCACGACCTCGGCGCGCAGCATCGGCAGCACCACGTGCCCGCCGCCGAAGACGAGCGAGCCGGCGCGATAGAAGCTGTCGAAGAGCGCGACGGCGTGATTTCCCGTCGTTTGCGCGGCGAGCGGCAGCAGCGCGAGCAGGCTGAAGAACAGGATCCATGCGCCCCAGCCGAGCGTGCGGCTCACTTGGAAGTGCAGGTGGCCCGAAGCCGGGGTGGTCGCACCCGGCAGCAGCCGCCAGCCGGCGATGCCGCCCGCTACGATCGCCGCGATCTGCGAAAGCGCGCTCGGCCAGACGAGGACGAGCAGCGCGGCGAGGATCGCGAAGGAGGCGCGCAGCCGGTCGGGGCAGAGGCTGCGTCCCATGCTCCATACCGCCTGCGCCACGACCGCGACCGCCGCGATCTTCAATCCATGCAGCCAGCCGGCCTCGGCCGCGCCCGCCGTCACCTGCAGCCCGTAGCCGAAGGCGATCATCACCAGAGCGGAAGGCAGCGTGAACCCGAGCCACGCCGCGACGCTGCCGGCGACGCCGGCCTGGGATGCGCCGAGCGCGATGCCGATCTTGCTGCTCGCCGGCCCCGGCGTGAACTGGCACAGCGCCACCAGGTCCGCGTAGGCTTCGTCGTCGAGCCACCGGCGCCGCGCGACGAACTCCTCCCGGTAGTAGCCGAGGTGCGCGATCGGCCCGCCGAACGAGGTCGAGCCGAGCCGCAGGAAGATCCAGAAGATTCCGGGAAGCTTCACTTATTTATCGAAGTTCGATAACGTGGTGCGCTATCGTAGCAGGAAAGGCATGGATGCCCCGGCCCTGCAGCTGATCCTGATCGGGTCCGCCGCGGCTCAGGCCGCCCAGCGCAAAGTGACCGTGGTGCCGCTGCCCGTTTGATGTAGGTCAAGTAACCGCCGGACCCTTTCTCTAGCATGGGCACTTCCCGAGCGAAGGAAGGGCCGATGCAAGGAACCGAAGCGACGTATAACTACACGGTCGTCCGGCAATTCGCGATCATGACCGTGGTCTGGGGCGTGGTCGGCATGCTGGTGGGCGTGGTGATCGCGGCGCAGCTGCTCTGGCCCGAGCTCAACCTCGACATTCCCTGGCTCTCCTACGGGCGCCTGCGGCCGCTGCACACCAACGCCGTCATCTTCGCTTTCGGCGGCTCGGCGCTCTTCGCCACCTCGTACTACGTCGTGCAGCGCACCTCGCATGCGCGGCTTTTCTCCGACGGACTTGCCGCGTTTACCTTCTGGGGCTGGCAGGCAGTGATCGTGCTCGCCGCCGTCACCCTGCCGCTCGGCATCACCTCCGGCAAGGAATATGCGGAGCTCGAGTGGCCGATCGACATCCTGATCACGCTGGTGTGGGTCGCCTATGCGGTCGTCTTCTTCGGCACTCTGTACAAGAGAAAAATTCCGCACATCTACGTCGCCAACTGGTTCTTCGGCGCCTTCATCCTCACCGTCGCGGTGCTGCACCTGGTGAACAGCGCCGCGGTGCCGGCGAGCTTCTGGAAGTCGTACTCGGCCTACGCCGGCGCGCAGGACGCGATGGTGCAGTGGTGGTACGGCCACAACGCGGT
>JACOVA010000091.1 GCA_016177575.1 Betaproteobacteria bacterium | reverse complement strand
TAGCGGAACAGGAAGCCGCCTGCGAAGGCCATGCGGCGAGTTTACAATCTCCGCCTCTGGAAAGGAGCCGCCGTGCAGAGAAAGAAACCCGAACAGCTGCGCTCGCACCGCTGGTACGGGGTCAGGGACCTGCGCTCCTTCGGCCACCGCTCGCGCACCGCGCAGATGGGCTACGACCGCGGCGACTACGCCGGCAAGCCGGTGATCGCGATCGTCAACACCTGGTCGGACATCAACCACTGCCACACGCACTTCAGGCAGCGCGCCGAGGAAGTGAAGCGCGGCGTGTGGCAGGCGGGCGGTTTTCCGCTGGAGATGCCGGCGATGGCGCTCGCCGAGACCATGCAGAAGCCGACCACCATGATGTACCGCAACTTCCTCGCCATGGAGACCGAGGAGCTGCTGCGCTCCTACCCGGTGGACGGCTGCGTGCTGATGGGCGGCTGCGACAAGACCACGCCCGCGCTCATCATGGGCGCGACCAGCATGAACCTGCCGGCGATCTACCTGCCCGCCGGCCCGATGCTCAACAGCCACTGGCGCGACCAGACGCTCGGCTCGGGCTCCGACACCTGGAAGTACTGGGACCAGCTGCGCGCCGGGCGCATCGGCGAGCAGGACTGGAACGAGATCGAGGACAGCATCGCACGCTCGCCGGGCACCTGCATGACCATGGGCACCGCGGCGACCATGATGTCGCTCGCCGAGGCGCTCGGCTTCACCCTACCGGGCTACTCCTCGATCCCGGCGCCGGATTCGAACCATGCGCGCATGGCCACCCTCACCGGCAAGCGCATCGTCGAGATGGTGTGGGAGGACCTCAAGCCGCGCGATTTTCTCTCGCGCGGGTCTTTCGACAACGCCATCGTGACGCTGATGGCGATGGGCGGCTCGACCAACGCGATCGTGCACCTGGTGGCGATGGCCGGGCGCGCGGGGCTCGCTTTTCCGCTCGAGCGCTACAACGAGATCTCGGCGCGCACGCCGGTGATCGCCAACGTGCGCCCATCTGGCGACCGGTACCTGATGGAGGATTTCTATTACGCGGGGGGTCTCAGGGCTTTGCTTTTCACGTTGAAAGACCTTCTGGAACTGAATGCCAAGACAGTCAACGGCTGCACGCTCGGCGAGAACATCGAAGGCGCCAGGGTCTGGAACGCGGACGTCATCCTGCCGCGCGACCAGCCCCTGAAGAGCTCCGGCGGCATCGTGATCCTGCGCGGCAGCCTCGCGCCCGACGGCGCGGTGATCAAGACCAGCGCCGCCGATCCGAAGCTGATGCGGCACACCGGCCGCGCGGTGGTGTTCGAGGATTACAACGACATGGCGGCGCGGATCGACCGCGACGACCTCGAGGTCGACGCCTCCTCGGTGCTGGTGCTCAAGAACGCCGGGCCCCTGGGCGGCCCGGGCTTCCCCGAGTGGGGCATGCTGCCGATGCCGAAAAAGCTCATCCAGCGGGGCGTCAAGGACATGGTGCGCCTTTCGGACGGCCGCATGAGCGGCACGAGCTATGGAACATGTGTGCTTCATGTCGCCCCTGAAGCCTTCATCGGGGGCCCGTTGGCGCTCGTGAACAACGGGGACCCGATTGAACTGGACGTGGAGAAGAAGGTGTTGAATCTGAAAATCACTGAAAAGGAATTCGAAACCCGCAAGAAAGCTTGGAAACAACCCCCGCCCAGGTACGAGCGCAGCTACGGCGCCATCTTCTCGCGCCACGTCAAGCAGGCGAACGAGGGCTGCGATTTCGATTTCCTCGAAGGCACCGCGCCGACCGCCGAGCCGGAGATCCATTAGCCGGCATGGCAGAGCGATGAATTTCGCGCCACGCGACGCCCGCTTCCTCCTGGCGCTGACTTCGCCCTTCGCGCCGCTCGCCGGCTACCAGCTGGGCATGAATTTCTATGCCTTCGCGGTCTTCTTCGTCGCGGTGCCGATCCTCGACCTGGCGATCGGCCGGCGCGCCGAACCCTGCTCCGGCCAGGAGCTGGCGCGCCTGGAGCGCAGCCTCCTGTTGCGCGCGATTCTCATCGCTTATGCGCCGATGCACCTCGCGCTGATCGGCTGGGGGGCGTGGATCATAGGGCGCGGCGAGCTCTCCGCCTGGCAGGCACTCGGCCTGACGCTCTCGGTGGGCCTGATCACCGGCGCGCAAGGCATCACCATCGCGCATGAGCTTGGCCACAAGCGCTCGCGCCTGGAGCGCTGGCTGGCAAAGCTGCTGCTGGTCACCGTGAGCTACGGCCACTTCACCGTAGAGCACAACCGCGGCCATCACGTGCGCGTCGCCACCCCCGAAGATCCGGCGAGCGCCCGCTTCGGCGAGGGTTTCTGGGCCTTTCTGCCGCGCACGCTATGGGGTTCACTCCGGCATGCCTGGGAGCTCGACCGCACCGAGGTGCTCGGGTCCGTTGCCGCCTCGGCCCTGATCGCCGCCGCGCTGGGCCTGGCGTTCGGGCCGCAGGCAATCGCTTTCTTCCTCGGCCAGAGCGCCATGGCGGTGACGCTGCTGGAAGGCGTCAACTACATCGAGCACTACGGGCTGGTACGGCGGCGCCTGCCCAACGGCAAGTACGAGCGCATGAGCGAGCGGCACGCCTGGGATGCCTACGAATGGCTCACCAACTGCTTCCTCGTGCACCTGCAGCGCCACGCCGACCATCACCTGGAGCCCTCGCGCCCTTACGCCGCGCTGCAGCCGCGCGAACTGAGCCCGAAACTGCCGACGGGCTATGCCGGCATGCTGCCGCTCGCGCTGCTGCCGCCGCTCTGGTTCGCCGTCATGAACCGGCGCGTGCCGAATCCGCCCGCATGAATCTGCGGCTGCTCCTCGTGGCTTTCATGGCGGCGGCATGCGCGCCGGTTCAGACGCTGGATGAGAGCGTTCTCGCGGCGCCGCATCGCACGGCGAGCAACGTCGCGCGCGACGGCTACCGGCATCCGCTCGAGGTGATCGCGTTCTTCGGCGTCAGGGACCACAGCACCGTGGTGGAGATCCTGCCCGGCAGCGCCGGCTATTACATGGAGATCCTCGCGCCGTTCCTGAGGGAGCGGGGCCGCTACATCGCCGCGAACCGCGACCGGACGGCGGCGCCGCAGTACCTCGCCGACCACCAGAAGCTGCTCGCGCGGCTGAGTGCCGAGCCGGCGCTCTACGGCAGGGTTCTGGTCACGCAATTCAACGCCGACCGGCACGAGATCGCGCCTCCGGGCAGCGCCGATTTCGTGCTCACCTTCCGCAACCTGCACAACTGGATCGAGCGTAACGAGATCGAAGGCGCCCTGCGCGCGTTCCACAAGGCGCTCAAGCCCGGCGGCGTGCTCGGCGTGGTCGATCACCGCGCGCGCGGCGACCTCCCGCAGGCAGCGCAGATGAAGTCCGGCTACGTGCGCCAGGACGTCGCCGTCGCGCTGATCGAAAAAGCCGGCTTCAGGCTGGCCGGCGCCTCCGAGGTCAACGCCAATCCGAAGGACACCAAGGACCACCCCGCCGGGGTCTGGACGCTGCCGCCGACCTATCGCCTGAAGGAAAAGGACCGCGCGAAATACGCAGCGATCGGCGAGAGCGACCGCTTCACGCTCAAGTTCGTGAAGCGCTGAGCGCCCGCGTCCCTCACTCCGCCACCAGCCGTTCGAGCACGTCGCGCGCGAGCTCAAGCTTCGCGGCAGCGGCGGCGATCTCTTCCCAGGTATTGGCGTCGACCGGTATGCCCTCGCGTTCCCTCTTGGCGCGCATCTCGCGCTCGGGCTCGCCCGCGATGCGCACCTTGTCGAAGCCGGGTGCCACCGGCGAGCGGCGCAGCGATTCCAGAAATGCGCTGGTCTCGGCCGCGAACGTGTCCGCGGTGCCGAGGCGCTGCGGATCGATGAGGATGGTGAGCATACCGTTCCAGACGCGCTTTTTCGAGCGGTCATCGGAATGCCAGGTGCCGCCGCCGGTGAGCGCGCCGCCGAGCAGCTCGCACACCACGGCGAGCCCGTAGCCCTTGTGCAGGCCGAAGGTGCGCAGCGCGCCGAAGGGCTCGACCACGCCGTAGCGCGGGTCGGAGGTGGGGAAGCCCTGGTCGTCGATCAGCCATTCGGGCGAGACCTGCTCGCGCTTGTTGTGGGCGACGCGGATCTTGCCTTGCGCCACGGCGCTCGTCGCCATGTCGAGGATGAACGGCGGCTCCCCGGGGATCGGGATGCCCACGGTCACCGGGTTGGTGCCGAAGCGCGCATCCGCGCCGCCGTAGGGCGCGACGATCGAGCGCGAGATGACGTTGGTGAAATGCAGCGAGATCAGGCCGGCGCCGACCGCCTGCTCGGCCCACTGGCCGATGCGGCACAGGTGGTGCGCGCGCGCCAGGCCCATCACCGCGAGGCCGTGCTGCCTGGCGCGCGCGATGCCGATCTCCATCGCCTCCAGGCCGATCACCTGCCCGTAGCCCGCCTGGCCGTCGAGCGAGAGCATGGCGCCGCCGTCGAACACGATCCGCGGATGCTGATTGACCTGCAGCCCGCCCTCGAGCAGCGACTCGACGTAGCGCGGGATCATGCCCACGCCGTGCGAATCGTGCCCGGTGAGGTTGGCGGTGACGAGGTTCTCGGCGACGAGCTTCGCCTCGCGCGCGTCGCTGCCGCCGGCGGCGACGACCGCTTCGATCGCGCGCGCGAGCCGTTTCGCCTTGCAGATGCGAGTGTCCGCCATGGAGCGCGCCAAGTTTACAATGCCGCCGATGGAACTCCCGCAGAATGCCTTGAAGCGCGCGCTCAAGTCCGGGCGCGCGCAGATCGGCCTCTGGTCGAGCCTGTCGTCGAACTACAGCGTCGAGGTGATCGCGGGCGCGGGCTTCGACTGGATCCTGCTCGATGCGGAGCACTCGCCGAACGACCTGGAGTCGCTGCTGACGCAATTGCAGGCGGCGGCGCCCTACCCCACCACGCCCGTGGTGCGCGTGCCCTGGAACGACATGGTGACGATCAAGCGCGTGCTCGACATCGGCGCGCAATCGCTGCTCGTGCCCTATGTCTGCAGCGCCGAGGAGGCAAAGGCAGCGGTCGCGGCAACGCGCTATCCGCCCGCGGGCGTGCGCGGGGTGGCGGGCACCACCCGCGCCACGCGCTTCGGCCGCATCAAGGACTATGCAAAGCGGGCCCACGAGGAGATCTGCGTGCTGGTGCAGGTGGAAACCGGGCCCGCCCTCGAGCAGCTGGAGGCGATCTGCGCGGTCGAGGGCGTGGACGGCGTGTTCATCGGCCCGGCCGACCTGCACGCCTCGATGGGATATCCCGGTGAAACCGCCAATCCGGCGGTGCTGCCGCTGATCGAGGACGCCATGCGCCGCATCCGCAAGGCGGGCAAGGCGCCGGGCTACCTGTCGCCGGTGGAAGCCGACGCCAGGCGCATGCTCGCCGCGGGCACGCTATTCTGCGCGGTGGGCGCCGACGTCGGCATCCTCGCGCGCGGCGCCGAGGCGTTGCGCGCCAAGTTCAACCCCAACTAGAGTCCATGAAACCAGAGATCATCGTCACCGGGAAGATCTTTTCCCGCACGCAGGAGAAGCTCGACCAGGCTTTCACCTGTCACAAGATGTACGAGGCCGCCGAGCACGCGGCCTTCCTGAAAGAGCTCGCGCCGCGCGTGCGCGCGCTCGCCACCTTCGGCCCGGCCGGCGCGGACGCGGCGCTGATGGACGCGCTGCCGAAGCTCGAGCTGATCTCCAATTTCGGCGTCGGCGTCGATGCAATCGACCTCGCCGCAGCGAAGCAGCGCCGCATCATCGTCACCAACACCCCGGACGTGCTGAACGAGTGCGTCGCGGACACCGCGCTGGCGCTGGTGCTGAACACGCTGCGCATGTTCCCGCAGTCCGAGCGCTTCCTGCGCGCCGGCGACTGGGGCGCGCGCGGCGCCTACCCCCTCACCACCTCGCTCGGCGGCAAGGTGCTGGGCGTGCTCGGCCTCGGCCGCATCGGCGAGGCGATCGCCAGGCGCGCGCTCGCCTGCGGCATGCAGATCCGCTACCACAACCGCTCGAAAAAGGACGTCGCCTGGCCGTACGACCCGGACCCGGTCGCGCTGGCGAAGAACTCGGACGTGCTGCTCATGGCCACGCCGGGCGGCGCCGAGACGAGCAAGCTGGTGAACGCCAGGGTGCTCGATGCGCTCGGCCCGGAAGGCTACGTGGTCAACATCGCGCGCGGCTCGGTGATCGACGAGCCGGTGCTGCTGCGCTACCTGAAGGAGAAGCGGATCGCCGGCGCCGGGCTGGACGTGTTCGACGACGAGCCGAAAATCAATCCGGAGTGGTTCACCGTGGAGAACGCGGTGCTCTTTCCCCACGTCGGCAGCGCCACGGTGGAAACGCGCACCGCCATGGGCGACCTGCAGGTCGAGAACCTGCGGCTGCACTTCGCCGGCAAGCCGGTGCGCACGCGGGTTGTTTAATGTTAGTAATCACTACCGTTTAACTCCTCGTTACAAGGAGTTGAAAATACAAATGAGAACGCCTATCATTTGTACATGGATGCCCAGCGCAAGCTGCCCGAAGCGGAAGAGAGCCGAGCCGAAACGCTGATCGCAGCGTTGCTCTACCTGATGACACACTACGCGCGCACCGGCTGCCCGCGGCTCGCGCTGTGCATCTCTCGCCATTTGCAGTGCCTGGCCACGCACCCGGATGCCGCTGTGATCGTGCGGGATATCTGCGCGGCCCTGCACGGGCCATGGAACGAAGCAGCGCTCACTGCGCCGTCCGCCGCTACGCGCTCGGCTCGCCTGCATTGAGAGCGGCGCGCGGGCTTGCACGCCGTGCCGCTGCGGTATGATTCCTCCGTCCGGCGTGTTCGCCACAGGACCCAAACGGAGGAGAACGCAATGAAGCTCAAGGCTCTGGCGCTCGTCGCAAGCGCCCTCGTCGCCGCGCCTGCCGCGGCGCAGCAAGTCACCTTCATGACCGGCCCGCAGGGCGGCTCGTGGATCCCGCTCGGCGGCGCATTGAAGGGAATGTGGGAGAAAGGCGTTTCCGGGCTGCAGATCCAGCAGACCCCCGGCGCCGGCATCTCGAACGTGCGCGGCGTGGACGAAGGCAGGGCGCAGATAGGCCTTGCCAACTCGAGCACCACGGTGGACGGCCTCGAGGGCCGCGCGCCCTACCCGAAAAAGGTCACCAAGGTCTGCCAGCTGGCGAATCTCTATCCCCAGTACTTCCAGGTGGTCGCGCTCAAGAGCGCCGGCGTCAATTCGTTCGCCGACCTGAAGGGCAAGTCGCTCACCACGCAGGCCAAGGGCAACACCGGCGAGCTGCTCACCGCGCTGGTGCTGAAGATGAACGGCCTCGCCTACGACAAGCTCTCCAAGGTGAACTTCAACAGCTACACCGAGTCGGTGGCGCTGATGAAGGACGGCCACGCCAACGTCTTCACGCTCGGCACCACGGCGCCGGCCTCGGCGGTGATGGATCTGGCCAGCGCGCGCGACATCACGCTCGTACCCGTGGATGACAACGTGATGGGGCAGCTGAAGAAGATGAACCCGGGCTACAACAAGCTCACCATCAAGGCGGGCACCTATCCGAAGCAGGACAAGGACGTGGCCGTGATCGGCTACTCGACGCACCTGGTGGTGGCCTGCGACCTGCCCGAGAACACGGTCTACCAGATGGCGAAGACCATGGCGGGCAACGTGGCGGGAATGGCCGCCGTGGTGAAGTCGATCGAGGGCATGACGCCCAAGGACATGGCGCTCGACATCGGCGTGCCGTTCCACAAGGGCGCGGCCAAGTTCTACAAGGAAGCTGGGGCGATGTAGCCGGCGCTGCGGAGCGGTGCGGGACGACGGGGCGGCCTAGCCGCCCCGTTGTGTGTCAGGGAGGCGAATGAGCGAAGAGAAAGCGGCCAGCTCACCCGCGTCGCGGGCGCTGCGCTGGCTGGTGCTCGGCATCGCGGTGGCGATGTCGCTCTACCACATGTACGTCGCCGGCTTCGGTCCGCCGGAGGCGATGGTCTTCCGCGGCACCCATCTGCTGTTCGCGCTGACGCTCGTCTTTCTGCTCTATCCGTCGCGCGCCGGCGGCGGCGCGGGCTGGCGGTTGCTCGACGCCGTGCTGCTCGTCGGCGGCTGGAGCTTCGTGCTGCACATCTTCTTCAACTACGAGTATTACACCAATCGCACCATCTATATCGACGAGCTGAACGCCTGGGACAAGTTCTACGCGGTGGTCGCGGTGCTGGTCGTGCTCGAGGCCACGCGGCGCGTCATCGGCTGGGCGCTGCCGCTCACGGCGATCGCCTTCCTCGCCTACGCGATCGGCTTCACCAATGTCACCATGCAGAACCTGATGGAGCAGGTGTACCTCTCGCTCGAGGGCATCTTCGGCTCCACGCTCGGGGTGTCGGCCTCCTACGTC
>JACOVA010000009.1 GCA_016177575.1 Betaproteobacteria bacterium | reverse complement strand
GCCGGGAGGCGAGGCGCCTGTACGGAGTCATGGACCGCCATTTCGAGCGGCACGAATACTTCGCCGGCGAATACTCGATCGCCGACATCGCGACCTACCCCTGGGTGGCGCGCTACGAGTGGCACCGGGTCGACCTGGCCGACTTTCCGCGGGTCAAGCGCTGGTACGAGGCGATTGGCGCTCGGCCGGCGGTCGCCAGGGGCATGGCCGTGCCGTCCTGATGCAGCTGGCAGTCCGCGGCGCAGGCGATCCTCGGTTGGCTCGAGGCGCGCGGCCTGTAGCGGCGGCTAGGGCCGCGCGTACTTGGCAAGGAAGGTGTTGATCTCCTCGATTCTCAGCCGCGGCTCGCCGGGCAGGGGCTTGCTGCCGACGACGCGGTTCATCCATTCCATGTTCTTCTGCATGCGTGCCACCACCTCCGGCCACTCTTTGGCGGTGTAGCGCCGCGGATCGGGCAGCGCGTGGCACTGGTTGCAGGCGAGGCGGAACGATTCGCCCGAGCGCGCGTTCACCTCCGGGTATTTCTTCGGGTCGAGCGGCTTCTGCGCGTGCCTGCGCAGGTAGGCGACGAGCGCCTTCTTTTCCGCCGGCGTCGGCGCCTCCACGCCCGCCATCATCTCGCCCATGAGCGGGCCCAGGTTGCCCTTGCCTTGCATGCGCAGCACCATGCGCTCGACGGTCGGCGGCCATTTCCTGCGCTCGTGCATGGCCGGGTTGGCGAGGTTGTGGCACTGCACGCAGTAGCGGCGCGTCAGCCGCGCGCCGCGCGAAGCGGGCTCGGGCAGCATCGCCGGCTCGAACCCGGGCGGCAGGATGCGCTCGAGCAGCAGTCCGTAGGGACTTTCCGCCCAGCGCCTGCGCGCGGCGTCCGCTTCGTCTGCCGCAGAGGAAAAACTCAGGAAAAGGAAAATCAGAAAGCTAAAGTGCATGCGAGCGCTCGCCACGCGCGAAGCCGAGCAGCGGACCGTCGACGCCGCGCCCGACTGCCAGCACCTTGAACAATTCGCCCATCTCCGAGGGCGAGAGCAATTTCTGTGCCGCGGCCGCTGCGGCGACGTAGCGCGGCGTATCGGCCGGGCCGTACTCGGCGAGCAGGTCGGTGATGCCGCAGTTGACCAGGAACTGCGCCTGCGTCGCGAAGCCGAGCACCTCGAGCCCGCCCTCGGCGGCGGCGCGCGCGAGCGCGCTGAAATCGACGTGCGCGGTCACGTCCTGCAGGCCGGGCAGCCAGAACGGGTCGCCGTGCACGCGATGCCGGTAATGGCAGGCGAGCGTGCCCATCGAGCGCTGCGGATGGAAGTATTCGCGCTGCGGAAAGCCGTAGTCGACGATCAGTAGCGCGCCGCGCTCGAGCAAGCGGCCGAGCGAGCGCATCCAGGCACGCGCGAACAGCGCCAGCTCGCTCTCGTAGCGGCCCGAGGGAGGAATCTCGATGCCGATCTGCCTCGCCGCGTCGAGGACCTGACCCTCTGCCGCGCGCTCCGACCAGGCAAGCTGGCCCTCGTTCGCGCACACGCCGCGCTCGAGCACTCGCTCGCGCGTCCACGCCACCGCATGCACCGGCATCGCGTCGAGCACTTCGTTGGCGAGCATGACGCCGCGAAATCTCTGCGGCAGGCGATCGATCCAGCGCGCGCGATTGCCGAGGCGCTGCTGTTGCCGTTGTTTCATTTCAGAACTGGTTTCCAGGACGAGGTATGGAACTGAAAGCTCTTCCAGCATGACTTCGGCAAGCGCCCCGGAACCTGCACCGAACTCGAGCACGGACTCGCCCGGCTCGAGGAGCTCCTTCACCTGGCGCGCGAGCGCGCGCGCGAACAGCGGCGAGAGCCCCGGCGCGGTGACGAAATCGCCGCCCGCGCCCAGCTTGCGCGCGCCGGCCGCGTAGTAGCCCAGCCCCGGCTCGTGCAGCACGAGCTCCATGTAGCGCGCGAACGGGATCCAGTTGCCCGCCGCGCCCAGCTCCGCGCCGATGCGCTCGAGCAGCATCCGGCTCGCCGCGAGCGCGCCGGGATCCGGCGCCGGCAACTCGGCAGGTCGCATGCCGGAGAATTTACCCTAGAATCGCCGTTGCCCATGGACGACCGCTTGGAAGGAAAAGTCGCGCTCGTCACCGGCGCCGCGCGGCGCATCGGCGCCTCGATCGCGCGCCGCCTGCACGCCGCGGGCGCGAGCGTCGTGCTGCACTACCGCGGCGCGGAGGCAGACGCGGCGAAGCTCGAAGGCGAGCTGAACGCGGCGCGCGCGGGCAGCGCCCTGCGTGTGAAGGCCGATCTGCTCGCGCCGATCGCGCCGCGAGCGCTGGTGAGCGCGGCGCTGGAGCGCTTCGGGCGCCTCGACCTGCTGGTCAACAACGCCTCGACCTTCTATCCGACCGCGATCGGTTCGATCGAGCCCGGCCACTGGGAGGACCTGGTCGGATCGAACCTGCGCGCGCCGCTTTTCCTCGCGCAGGAGGCGGCGCCGCACCTGGCGCAGCAGCGCGGCGCGGTCGTGAACCTCGCCGACATCCACGCCGAGCGCCCGCTCAAGGGCTACCTCGTCTACAGCGTCGCGAAATCCGGGCTCGCCGCGCTCACGCGCGCGCTCGCGCTCGAGCTCGCGCCCGAAGTGCGCGTCAACGCCGTCGCCCCGGGCGCGATCGCCTGGCCCGAGGACGGCCAGTTCGCGCCGCCGGAGCGCGGCCGCGTCGTCGCCAGCACGCCGCTCGGGCGCCTGGGCGCGCCCGAGGAGATCGCGCGGGCGGTGCATTTCCTCGCCACCGCGCCCTTCATCACCGGACAGGTGCTGGCGGTGGACGGCGGCCGGTCGGTTTTTCTCTAGGCTTGATACATAATCGACCCTATGAATAAGGGGCGTGCGCCGGCGGATTCCCGTCGGGCCGACTATGAAGCGGGCAAGCTCGCCAAGCGCATCCGGCGCCAGGCGGGCGAGGCGATCGCCGACTTCGGCATGATCGGCGAGGGCGAGCGGGTGATGGTGTGCCTGTCGGGCGGCAAGGACAGCTACGGCTTGCTCGACGTTCTGCTCTCGCTGCAGCAAAAGTCGCCGGTCAAGTTCGAGCTGATCGCGGTCAACCTGGACCAAAGGCAGCCCGGATTCCCGCAGCGCGTGCTGCCCGAGTACCTCGCATCGCGCGGCGTGCCGTTCCGCATCGTCGAGCAGGACACCTACTCGGTGGTGAAGCGGCTGATCCCCGAGGGCAAGACCATGTGCTCGCTGTGCTCGCGCCTGCGCCGCGGGGCGCTGTACCGCGTCGCGGGCGAGCTCGGCGCGACGCGGATCGCCCTCGGGCACCACCGCGACGACATCCTCGCGACCTTTTTCCTCAACCTCTTCCACGGCGGCAAGTTGAAGGCGATGCCGGCGAAGCTCCTCTCCGACGACCGCCGGCACGTCGTCATCCGGCCCCTGGCCTATGTTGCCGAGGAAGACTTGATTGAATATGCGAGGGCAAGGGCTTTTCCCCTCATCCCCTGCACGCTTTGCGGCTCGCAGGAAAACCTGCAGCGCAAGGCGGTGAGCGAGCTGCTGCGGCAATGGCGGCGGCAGCACCCGGGCCGCATCGAGTCGATCCTGCGCGCCCTCACCGCGGTCAGTCCCTCGCACCTGCTCGACCGCAAGCTGTTCGATTTTGCGGCATTGAAGCCGGTTTTCGCGCCGGGCAAGGAACTTGGCGAGCCTTTGTTTGCCGAATAACGGGTGAATTTGCGCCGCCGCAACCGCCTGATGGCTTGCTTCCTCTTCGCAGGGCTGATGCTTGTCGTGGCGGTGGTCGGGCGCAGCGTGATCGCGCAGGACTGGCGCAACGCGAGCCACGAGCCGGTGGGCCTCGCGCCCGACCCGGCGGCGACCCCGGAGGCGGTGGTGCAGGTCTACGCCGCGCGCACCTGGGGCATGCGCGGCCTGTTCGGCGTGCACACCTGGGTGGCGGTGAAGCCGGCGGGCGCGCGCGCCTACACGGTGTACGAGGTGATCGGCTGGCGGCTGCGCTGGGCCGGTAGCGCGCTCGCGATCCACCGGCGCGAGCCGGACGCGCGCTGGTTCGGCAACGCACCCGAGCTGCTCGCCGACCAGCGCGGCGCCGAGGCCGCGAAGCTGATTCCGCGCATAGATGCGGCGGCGCGCGCCTACCCGTACGCGGACGAGTACACCGTCTGGCCCGGGCCGAACTCGAACACCTTCACGGCCTGGATCGCGCGCGCGGTGCCGGAGCTCGAAGTGGACTTCCCGGCGACCGCGATCGGCAAGGACTACCGCGAGTCGCTGTTCGGCGCCGCGCCGAGCGGCAGCGGCGGGCAGTTCTCGCTCGGCGGCCTGTTCGCGCTCACTGCGAGCGGCGTCGAGGGTCTGGAAGTGAACATCCTCGGCCTCACCTTCGGCATCAATCCCTTCGACCCCGCCCTCAAGCTCCCCCTCGTCGGGCGTCTCGGCGCGTCCCGCCTGCCCGTGCAAAAGTAGGCTTGTCAAAGTCAGTTTGACGCGCTAGACTTTCGGCGTGATCGAGAGCAATTGCGCCGCGCGACTGGTCGAGATGTTCGGCAGCCAGGCCGAGGTGGCGCGCGCCTTCCAGCTCGACCGGGCTGTGGTGCACAACTGGGTCAAGACGGGCTACGTGCCCGCCCGCTGGGCGGGCGAGGTCGAGCGCGTCACCCAGGGCCGCATCGGCGCGGTCGAAGTCATCAACGAAGCGAGCGCGAAGAACCCGGTGCGAGTCAAATCGCGCCCCGACCACGCCTTGTTCGGCATGCAGGAGAGCGATCCCATGACCCAGTACGCACCCGCGAAGCGCATCCATTCCTTCCACCCGCCGCAGCGCACGCTGATGGGCCCGGGGCCCACCGAGATTCACCCGCGCGTGCTCATCACCATGAGGCAGGCGGCGATCGGCTACCTCGATCCGGTTTTCGTCGAGATGATGGAGGAGCTGAAGAGCCTGCTGCGCTACGTCTACCAGACCCGCAACCCGCTCACCTTCCCGCTCTCGGGGCCGGGGTCGGTGGGCATGGAGTACTGCTTCGTCAACCTGGTCGCCCCCGGCGACAAGGTGATCGTGTGCGTCAACGGCGTTTTCGGCGGCCGCATGCTCGAGAACGTCGAGCGCATGGGCGGCATCCCGGTGGTGGTGAGCGACGAGTGGGGCAGGCCGGTCGATCCGCAGAAGGTCGAGGACGCGTTCAGGAAGCACAAGGACGCGAAGCTGCTCGCGTTCGTGCACGCCGAGACCTCCACCGGCTGCCAGTCCGACGCCAAGCTGCTGACGCAGATCGCGCACAAGCACGGCGCGCTCGTCATCGTCGACGCGGTCACCTCGCTCGGCGGCTCGCCGGTCAAGGTCGACGAGTGGGAGATCGACGCCATCTACTCGGCGAGCCAGAAGTGCCTTTCCTGCACGCCGGGGCTGTCGCCGGTCTCGTTCTCCGAGCGCGTGGTCGAATACGTGAAGAAGAGGAAGGACAAGATCCACAGCTGGTTCATGGACATGAACCTGCTGCTCGGCTACTGGAATGCGGGCACGCGCACCTACCACCACACCGCGCCGACCAACTCGCTGTTCGCGCTGCACGAGGCGCTGCTGCTCATCCGCGAGGAGGGGCTGGAGAACAGCTGGGCGCGTCACCAGCGCCACCACGTCGCGCTCAAAGCAGGGCTCGAGGCGATCGGCCTGCAGTTCCTGGTCGAGGAGAAATACCAGCTGCCGCAGATGAACGCGGTGCTGTGTCCGAAAGGTGTCGACGAGGCCGAAGTGAGGAAGCGCTTACTTGACGAATTCGGGCTGGAGATAGGCGCGGGCCTGGGACCCCTCAAGGGCAAGGTCTGGCGCTTCGGCCTGATGGGCTACTCCTGCCGCCCGGACAACGTGATGCTGTGCTTGAGCGCGCTCTCCTCGGTGCTCTCCGACATGGGGCTGCCCGTGCACGTGGGCGACGCCGAGGCCGCTGCGCACGGCGCCTACGCGCAGATGCACGCCAAGGACGCGCAGAGGAAGAAGCGCGCAGCCTAGCGGAAAATCGGGGTCAGACTCCGATTTTCTCTTGTGGACACACTGACCCACGCTCTCTCGGGGGCGTTGTTAGCTCGCGCAACCGCATCTAGGGACGCGCCGCCGCGCTCGATCCCGCGGCGCGTCGCCGCCGGCTTCTTCGCCTGTGCCGCGCCGGACCTCGATTTCGTCGTCGCCCTTTTCGGCCCGGTCGAATACCTGCTGCACCACCGCAGCGTCACCCACTCGCTCGTGATGATGCCGCTCTGGGCGCTGCCGCTCGCCTGGCTGCTGGCGAAGGTGCTGCGCGAGCCGGGCGGCTGGCGCGCGCTCTACGGCGTGTGCGTGCTTGCGATCGGCACGCACATCGCCGGCGACTGGATCACGAGCTACGGCACTATGCTGCTCGCGCCGTTCTCGGACTGGCGCGCCGCGCTAGGCACCACCTTCATCATCGACCTGTGGTTCAGCGGCCTCATCCTTGCGGGCCTTGCCGGCTCCGCGATCCTCTTTCGCTCGCGGATCCCTTCGCTCGTCGCGATAGCGGCGCTCGCCGGCTACGTGGGGTTCCAGTACCTGCAGAAGGAAAAAGCGCTCGAGTTCGGGCGCGAGTATGCGCGCGTGCACGGCCTCGCCGGCGCCGTGGTGAGCGTGCATCCGCGCCCGGTGTCGCCCTACAACTGGACTGTCTTCGTGGGCGACAGCGAAGCGCAGCGCTTCGCGCACGTCAACCTCGCGCGCGACACGGTGCGCGAGTACAAGCCCGGCGACGGCTTCGTCGCCAAGCTGGACGCCGCCTACCGCCCGATCCCGCTCGCCGATTGGCGCACGCGCCGCCGCTACGGCGATTCCCCGGCGGCGCAGGCGTTGGCCCGCTCGGCCTGGGAGTCCCCCGCGCTGCGGTTTTTCCGCTGGTTTGCCGAGCAGCCTGCCTTCGACGGCCTGAGCGAGGGCTCGACCTGCGTCTGGTTCCTCGATCTGCGCTTCCTCAACCCGGGGCGCGACTGGGTGCCGTTCCGCTTCGGCGCCTGCCGCGACCGGCCGGGATCGCCCTGGCGCGCCTACGAGCGCGACACGGAAGGCGGGCGCACCCCGGTTGACTGAGTGCCCAATGCCTCGTGCAGGGCGTGAGCGAGCTCGACGCTCGCGTCGATCTCGTCCTTGTGGATCGAGACGCTCTCGACGTTGATTCCCAGCGGAATCTCGCGCGCGTAGCCGTGATCGAGGATGCGCCGCAGGTTATCACGGCAGATTTCGATCGACTTGGCGAGGGGGTTGGAAGCGCCGAGGATTGTGCGCTCTGTGTCCGTCGGTACATTGACGCCGAGCCAGCGCAGGAACTGCATGGTCTTCTCGCGCCCGACCGGCGAGAAGGTGAGCACGATGCGGCGCGGCGCGACGCCGGCGCCGCGGCAGTCGCGCGCGTAGTCGGCGAGCAGGCGCACGGTGGCCTCCGGCGCGTACACGGTCTGCGAGATGAAATAGCCGCAGCCCTCGATCGCCTTGGCGAGCAGGCGCGCCGACTCGCTTCGCTCCGCGGTGTGGCGCTCGGTGATGGCGACGCCGCCCACGGCGAAGCCGGCCGGGTGCGCGGCGGCGAGGCGGATCGCCCTGGAGAGCGCGAGCGGATAGCGCACGCCCGAGGTCGGCCGGCCGACGACCGAGAGGCACTCGACGCCGAAGTCGCGCCTCGATTCGTCCAGCCACGCTTTCCAGCCGGCTTCGTCCAGCGCACCCACGCATTTGTAGGCGATCGCGGGCTTGCCGATGCGCGCAGCGAGCAGGCGCGCATAGACGCGCGGATCGAGCGTTTCGGTGAAGGCGAACGGGCGCGGCTGGCTGGTGCGCCCCGACTCGTCCTGGATGTCGTAGACGATCACGCCGTCGAGCGGCAGGCGCTCGAGGCGCGCGGCGAGCTTTTCGGCGGCCGCCGCCACCGCCTCGGCGCTCGAGCCGGCGCGCGGCGGCGTGGTGCCGTAGAGCAGCACTGCGCGCGCCGGGTCGAGGAGCTTTTCCTTCAGCACTCGCTAGTAGCGGTAGTGCTCGGTCTTGTAGGGGCCGGATTTCGGCACGCCGATGTACTTCGCCTGCTCATCGGTCAGCTCGGTGAGCATGGCGCCGAGCTTGGCGAGCTGCAGCCGCGCCACTTTCTCGTCGAGCGCCTTGGGCAGGATGTACACGCCGACCGGGTACTTGGCGGTGTTCGTGTACAGCTCGATCTGCGCCAGCACCTGGTTGGCGAACGAGGAGCTCATCACGTACGAGGGGTGCCCAGTGGCGCAACCGAGGTTGACGAGGCGCCCCTGGGCGAGCAGCAGGATGCGCTTGCCGTCGGGGAACACGACGTGGTCGACCTGCGGCTTGATGTTCTCCCACTGGCAGGACTTGAGCGAGGCGATGTCGATCTCGCTGTCGAAGTGGCCGATGTTGCAGACGATGGCGTTGTTCTTCATGCGCTGCATGTGCGAGTGCGTGATGACGTGGTAGTTGCCGGTCGCGGTGACGAAGATGTCGGCCTTGTCGCAGGCGTAGTCCATGGTGACGACGCGGTAGCCTTCCATGGCCGC
This sequence comes from Betaproteobacteria bacterium, assembly GCA_016177575.1. Classification (GTDB taxonomy): domain Bacteria; phylum Pseudomonadota; class Gammaproteobacteria; order Burkholderiales; family SG8-39; genus RBG-16-66-20. The sequence continues at coordinate 30,755 of JACOVA010000009.1, read as the reverse complement.
CTGCAGCGCGCAGATCGGGTCGATCTCGGTCACCCAGACCTGCGCCTGCAGGCCGCGCAAGGCCTGCGCCGAGCCCTTGCCGACTTCGCCGTAGCCGCACACCACCGCCACCTTGCCCGCGACCATGACGTCGGTCGCGCGCTTGATGCCGTCGACCAGCGACTCGCGGCAGCCGTAGATGTTGTCGAATTTCGACTTGGTGACCGAGTCGTTGACGTTGATGGCGGGAAACAGCAGCCGCTTTTCCTTCGCCATCTCGTACAGTCGGTGCACGCCCGTGGTGGTCTCTTCGGTGATGCCCCTGATCTCCTTTGCGGCTTTCGAGTACCAGCTCGAGTCTTGTGAAAGACGTTTCTTGATGGAAGCGAAAAGCGCCGTTTCCTCCTCACTGCCCGGGTTGGAAATCACAGACGAATCCTTCTCCGCCCGAATGCCCAGGTGCGCGAGCAGCGTCGCGTCGCCGCCGTCATCGAGGATCATGTTCGGCGCTTTCCCGTCCCCGAACTCGAAGATGCGGTGCGTGAACTCCCAGTACTCGTCGAGCGACTCGCCCTTGTAGGCGTACACGGGGGTGCCGCCGGCGGCGATCGCTGCCGCGGCGTGGTCCTGGGTGGAGAAGATGTTGCACGAGGCCCAGCGCACCTCGGCGCCGAGCGCCTTCAGGGTCTCGATCAGCACCGCGGTCTGGATCGTCATGTGCAAGGAGCCGGCGATGCGCGCGCCCTTGAGCGGCTTCGCCGCGGCATACTCCTCGCGCATCGCCATCAGCGCGGGCATCTCGGACTCGGCGATCGCGATCTCCTTGCGGCCCCAATCGGCGAGCGCAAGGTCGGCGACCTTGTAATCGGTGAACTTCGGCTTGACCACTGCGGCATTCATTTGTCCGGCCTCCAGAAAGAAAAAGCGCCCGCACCGTTTCCGATGCGAGCGCCGTTTTGTTTGGCTGAGCCTGATCCCTTTATGCACGCCCACCGGGCGGGGAACGCAACGCTCCTCAGCAGCATGGATTATACCCCTGTTCCGGATGGGATAATGGCGCTTTTTCGGCGGGTCCATTGCAGCTGTCGATCGTCGTTCCGGTGCGCAACGAGGCGGACAATGTCCTGCCGCTGCTCGCAGAAATCCACGCCGCGCTGGCAGGCGGGGAAGGGGGAGCGCGCGAGTTCGAGGTCATCTACGTCGACGACGGCAGCAGCGACGGCACGCGCGCGCGGCTCGCCGAGGCGCTGGCGCGCTACCCGCGCCTGCGGGTGCTCGCGCACCGCGCGCGCTGCGGCCAGAGCGCCGCGCTCATGACCGGGGTGCGCGCGGCGCGCGGCGAGTGGATCGCGACGCTGGACGGCGACGGCCAGAACGATCCGGCGGATATTCCGAAGCTTCTTGCCGCCTTGGAGGGCTCAAAGAATTCCGCGCTTCGCCTTGTTTGCGGATACAGGAGGAAAAGACACGACTCGTGGCTGAAGCGCGTCGCCTCGCGCATCGCCAACGGCGTGCGCTCAAGCCTGCTGGGCGACGCCACTCCCGACACCGGTTGCGGGCTGAAGCTGATCGAGCGCGCCGCGTACCTGGAGCTGCCGCAGTTCGACCACATGCACCGGTTCCTGCCGGCGCTGGTGCAAAGAAACGGCGGCACCACTCTGGTCGTCGAGGTGAGCCACCGCGCGCGCACCCGCGGGCGCTCCAACTACGGCGTGCTCGACCGGCTCTGGGTCGGGGTCGTGGATCTTTTCGGCGTGATGTGGCTCAAGCAGCGCGCCTGCCGGCCCGAGGTGAGCGAAGTCACCCGCGAACCGGAGCGGCAATGAGCCTGCAGCGCAAGCTGAGGGCGCTTGCGCCGGGCCTGGTGTTCCTCGCCACGCTCGCGGCAATCGCCTGGCTGCTCAGGAGCGGCCTCGCGCTCGAGTGGCTGAGCGAAGACTGGAGCGCGCGCATCGACCGCGACGTGCGCGGCAAGGGCGCCGCGGGCGAGCTGCTGTTCCTTGCGGTCGGCGGTCTCGCCTGCGCGCTGGCGGTGCCGCGCCACTTCGTCAGCTTCCTCGGCGGCTACGCCTTCGGCTTCGGCCCCGGCACGCTGCTCGCGCTCGCCGCGACCGAGATCGGCTGCGCGCTCACGTTCTTCTACGCGCGGCTCGTCGGCCGTCCGCTGGTGTCGAAGCGCTTCGGCGCGCGCGTGCGGCGCATCGACGACTTTCTGGCCGCCAATCCGTTCGCCATGACGCTGCTGATCCGGCTGCTGCCGGTCGGCAACAATTTCGCCACTTCGCTCGCCGCCGGGGTGTCGCGCGTGCCGGCGTGGCTGTTTCTGCTCGGCTCGCTGGTGGGCTACCTGCCGCAGACCCTGGTATTCGCGCTCGCGGGCAGCGGCGTCGAGGCCGGCGCGGGGCTGCGGGTAGGGCTCGCAGCGCTGCTGTTCCTCGTCTCGGCGGCGATCGGGATCTGGCTCTATCGCAGGTACCGCCATGGCAGGACGCTCGGCGAGGAGGTCGACGAGGCGCTCGATGAGCAATCCCCGGCCTGAGCCGTCCCTGCTCGCGCTGCTCGCCGGCTGGGCCGCGTTCTCGGTTGCCGCGCTGTGGCTGCGGCCGCTCTGGCCGGTCGACGAGACGCGCTATGCCTCGGTCGCCTGGGAAATGTGGCTGCGCGGCGACTTCCTCGTTCCCTACGTCAACGGCGAGCCCTACAGCCACAAGCCGCCGCTGCTGTTCTGGCTGATCCACCTCGGCTGGGGCGTGTTCGGCGTCAACGACTGGTGGCCGCGGCTCATCGGGCCGCTTTGCGCGCTCGCTTCGATTGCGCTGCTTTCGAAGCTGGAAAAAATTCTCTGGGAAAAGAGCCGCAACTCCCCGAGTGACGCGCTATGGGTCCTCTTCGGCACGCTGCTGTTCGCGGGCTTCATCACCCTCACCATGTTCGACCTGCTGCTGATGCTCTGCGTCATGGCGGCGATGATCGGCGTCGTGACGCTCGCGCGCGCGCAGCGCGGCGCGGGCCTGCTCTGGCTGGGCGCAGGTATCGGCCTGGGAGTGCTGGCGAAAGGCCCGGTGGTGCTGCTGCACGTGCTGCCGGCGGCGCTTGCCGCGCCCTGGTGGGCGCCGGAACTCAGGGGAAGGCTCGGCCGCTGGTACCTGGACCTGACGCTCGGCGTGCTGCTCGGCGCCGCGATCGCGCTCGCCTGGGCGCTTCCGGCCGCCTGGTCGGGCGGCGAAGCGTACCGCCGCGCTATCTTCTGGGGCCAGACCGCGGGGCGCGTGGCGGAGTCCTTCGCCCACCGCGCGCCGTGGTGGTACTACCTGCCGCTGCTGCCGCTCATTCTCTTTCCGTGGTTTGTGTGGCCCAGATTTTGGCTGGGAATAAGAAATCTCCGGGCTGAAAAGCAGGACAATTCAGTTCGCTTCCTGCTCGCCTGGCTGCTGCTCACGCTGGTCGTGTTTTCCCTGGTAAGCGGCAAGCAGGCGAAATACCTGCTGCCCGCCGTACCCGCCTTCGCGCTGCTTGCCGGCTGCGCGCTCGCGGGTACGGGCGCCGCTGCGCGCCGCTGGGACCTCGCCCTGCCGGCGCTCGGATTTCTCGCCCTGCCGGCCGCGCTCGCCTGGATTCGCGCCGAGCCCGCGGCGCTCGGGCTGCCGCAGTGGGCCGCGGCGATGCCGCTGTGGCCGATCGTCGTGCTGGCGCTCGCCGCCCCGGCGCTGATGCTGTTTTGCAAGAAAGAAGTTTCAGCTCAGGTGCGCGCGCTCGGCTTCGCGACCTTGTTCTCGTTCGCCGTGCTCGGCGCGGGCGTCATCCCCGCCTTCGCGCCCTACGCCGATCCGCTGCCCGCGGCGCAGTTCCTCGCTGCGCAGCAGCGCCTCGGGGTACCGCTCGCCCACCTCGGCAAGTACCACGCGCAGTACAACTTCGCCGGGCGGCTGCGCGCGCCGATCGCGATCCTCGAGCCGCGCGAGCTGCGCGCGTGGGTGTCGGCCCACCCCGCGGGCCAGGTGATCGCCATCGAGCGCGCCCGCCACGAGAGCGCCGGGGCGGCGGGCGGCGCGGCGCCCGAGTTCCAGGGGTCGTTCAGGGGCGCCTGGGTGCAGGTGTGGCGCGGCGAGGCGCTGCTCGTGGCGCGCCCCGAGCTGCGCTAGACTTCGCCTCTGGAGGCAGACGAAAGGTCCATGCACCCCGCCCTCAAAGGCTTGCTGGTCGGCATCGCGGTCGGAGTGATCCTGCTGCTGTTCGAATACACGGCGGCGCAGAAATCGGCGCGCGAGCGCGCCAAGAAGATGGCGAAAAAGATGGAGCTCAATCAGGACGAGCGCGCGCGGCTGCGCAACATGACGACCTTCGCCATGTTCATCCTGCCGCCGCTGTTCGCGGCCATCTTCTGGCTGACGATGGATTGAGCGGCGGGGTCTTACGCCGCTTGCCTCAGCGCGAGCGCCTTGTCGGTCGCTTCCCAGGTGAACTCGGGCTCGTCGCGCCCGAAGTGCCCGTAGGCCGCGGTCTTCTCGTAGATCGGCCGCAAGAGATCCAGCATCCGGATGATGCCCTTCGGCCGCAGGTCGAAGTGCTGCAGCACCAGCTGCGCGAGCTTCTCGTCCGATAGCTTGCCGGTGCCGTGCGTCGTCACCATGACGCTGGTCGGCTGCGCGACGCCGATGGCGTAGGAGAACTGCACCAGGCACTTGGTGGCGAGGCCGGCGGCGACGATGTTCTTCGCCACGTAGCGCGCGGCGTAGGCAGCCGAGCGGTCGACCTTGGAGGGATCCTTGCCGGAGAAGGCGCCGCCGCCGTGCGGCGCCGAGCCGCCGTAGGTGTCGACGATGATCTTGCGGCCGGTCAGCCCGCAGTCGCCCTTCGGGCCGCCGATCTCGAAGCTGCCGGTCGGGTTGACGAGGTACTTGACCTTGCCCTTGAGCAGGTTCCTCGGCAGCACCGGCTTGATCACGCTCTCGACCACCGCCTCCTCGATCTTCTTGTGCTCCATTCCGGGCGCATGCTGGGTGGAGAGCACCACGGTCTCGATCGAGTCGGGCTTGTTGTTCAGGTAGCGGATCGTGACCTGCGACTTGGCGTCGGGCCGCAGCCACGGCAGGCGGCCGTCGCGGCGCAGCTCGGACTGGCGCTCGACCAGGCGGTGCGCGAGGTAGATCGGCAGCGGCATGAGGCTCGGAGTCTCGTCGCAGGCGTAGCCGAACATGAGGCCCTGGTCGCCGGCGCCCTGCTCGAGATCGAGCCCCTTGCCCTCGTCGACACCCTGCGCGATGTTGGGAGACTGCTGGCCGTAGGCAACGAGCACGGTGCAGGTGTGCGTGTCGAAACCGATCTTCGGATCGGTGTAGCCGATGCGCTTGATGGTCTCGCGCGCCACCTCGTCGTAATTGACGTGCGCGTGCGTCGTGATCTCGCCCGCGAGCACCACCAGGTTGTCCTTGACCAGCGTCTCGGCGGCGACGCGCGAGGCCGTGTCCTGCTTTAGAATCGCGTCGAGCACCGCGTCGGAGATCTGGTCCGCAACCTTGTCCGGATGCCCCTCGGAAACCGACTCGGAGGTGAAGAGAAAGTCGTTCATGAATTTCGCGCCGGCGCTCGGGCGTCGTGGTCAAAAAAGGGGCTGCAAGGATACCAGATGTCGCGTTTCCTGATGAGCCTGGTCGCGCGCCTGCCGCTCGCGCTTCTGCATGCGGCGGGCGCGCTCCTCGGCTGGGCGATGTATGGGCTGTCGCCCACCTACCGGCGCCACCTGCGCGACAACCTGCGCTCGGCGGGCTACGGCGATGCGCGCACGCGCCGGGCGGCGATCGCGGGCGCGGGACGCATGCTCGCCGAGCTGCCGCTGGTGTGGCTGCGGCCGCGCGCCGAGGTCACCGCGCTGGTGCGCAGAATCGAGGGCCGGCAGCACGTCGAGCGCGCGCGCGCGGCCGGACAGGGCATCGTGTTTCTCACGCCGCACCTGGGCTGCTTCGAGGTCGCGGCGCAGGTCGCCGCCGAGCAGTTCCCGATCACCGTGCTCTATCGCCCGCCCAAGCTCGGCTGGCTGCAGCCCGTGATCGAGGAGGGACGCGGCGGGGACAACGTGCGCCTCGCGCGCGCCGACCTCTCGGGCGTGCGCGAGCTGCTCGCCGCGCTCGGCAGGAGCGAAGCGGTGGGCATCCTCCCCGACCAGGTTCCGGGCGAAGGCGAGGGCGAGTGGGCGGATTTCTTCGGCAAGCCGGCCTACACCATGACGCTCGCGGCCAAGCTCGCGGCGCGGCCGGGCAGCGTCTGCCTGCTCGCGTTCGGCGAGCGCCTGCCGGGCGGCGCGGGCTTCGTGCTGTACGTGCGGCCGTTGCCCGCCGCCGAGCCGGGCGAGAGCGCGACCCGGCGCATCAACCGTGCGGTCGAAGCGCTGATCCACGAAAATCCCGCACAGTACCTCTGGGGCTACAACCGCTACAAAACGCCGCGCGGCGCCAAGGACGCAGCTTGACGCGCCTCGTCATCGCGCTGATGTGGCTCGGACACTTTCTGCCGCTCGGCATCCTGGCTGCGCTCGGCAACGCGGTCGGCGCGGCGGCGTTCTGGCTGATCCCCGAGCGCCGCCGCGTGACGCGCGTCAATCTGGAAAAGTGCTTTCCCGCAAAGAGCGTCGCCGAGCGCGAGCGGCTGGCGCGCGCGCATTTCCGCGCCTTCTGCCGCAGCTTCGTCGAGCGCGGCCTGCTGTGGTGGGCGTCGCGCGAGCGCATCGAGCGCACGATCCGCGTCGAGGGCCTGGAGCATCTGCGCGCCCTGCGCGGTGCGCCTGCGATCCTGTTTGCGCCGCATTTCGTCGGCATGGACGCGGGATTCACGCGCCTTTGCTGCGAGCTGAACATGGTCGGCATGTACTCGCAGCAGAAGGACCGGCTGCTCTCGGCGCTGCTGTGGCGCGGCCGCAACCGCTTCGGCGAGCAGCGCGCCGTGTCGCGCCAGGCGGGCGTACGCGCGCTGATCGCCGGCATGCGCGAAGGGCGGCCGCTTTACTATCTGCCCGACCAGGACTACGGTGCGCGCGACGCCCTGTTCGTGCCGTTCTTCGGCTTGCAGGCCGCGACCGTGCCGGGGCTGGCGCGCCTCGCGCGCATCACCGGCGCGAGGATCCTGCCGTGCCTGACCCGCATCCTGCCCGGCGGCGCCGGCTACCGCGTCACGATCGAGCCGCCGTGGCAGGATTTCCCGACCGGCGACCTGCACGCCGACACGCGCCGCATGAACGCCTACATAGAGCACAAGGTGCAGGAGATGCCCGAGCAGTACCTGTGGATGCACAAGCGCTTCAAGACGCGGCCCCCCGGCGAAGCCAGGCTCTATTAGCGATGGAGAAAATACGCACCGCGGTCATCGGCACCGGCTACATGGGCCGCTTCCACGCGCAGAAGCTTGCGCGCTGCGAGGGCGCCGAGCTGGTCGCGGTGATCGATGCCGACGTCGCGCGCGCGCGCGAGGTCGGCGCCGCGCTCGCCTGCGCGCACGGCGCCGATTACCGCGAGTGGCTGCCGAGGGTGGAGGCGGCTTGCGTCGCGGTTCCGACCGAGAAGCACCATCAGGTGGCGCGCGACTGCCTCGAGGCAGGGGTGCACGTGCTGGTGGAGAAGCCGCTCGCGCGCACGCTCGCCGAGGCCGACGCACTGCTCGCGCTCGCGCGCGCGCAGGGTCTCGTGCTCCAGGTCGGCCACCTGCAGCGCTTCAACCCCGCGTTCCAGGCGCTCGCCGCACAGCCCGGCAGGCCGCTGTTCATCGATATCGAGCGGCTCGCGCCGTTCAAGCCGCGCGGAACCGACGTGGACGTGGTGCTCGACCTCATGATCCACGACCTCGATCTGGTGCTCGCGCTGGCGAAGGCGCCGGTCGAGCAGCTGAGCGCCTGCGGCTTCAGGGTGCTCACGGAGGCGATCGACATCGCCAACGCGAGGATCGAGTTCGCCGACGGCTGCATCGCGAGCGTCTCGGCCAGCCGCGTCAGCCAGTCGCCGGTGAGAAAGCTGCGCGTGTTCCGGCACGACGCGTACGTCTCCGCCGACCTGCAGGGGCAGCGGCTGCGCCACGTGCGCAAGGGCGGCGGCGGCATCGAGGAATCCGAGCAGGCCTTCGCGCGCGCCGACGAGCTGCGCGCCCAGGCCGAGGCGTTCGTGGGCGCGGTGCGCGCGCGCGCCGCGCCGCCGGTGAGCGGCGAAGAGGGCCGGCGGGCGCTCGCCCTCGCCCTGCAGGTGGGCGAGCTGGTCGACGAGCGGCTGCGCAGGCATGCGCTGAGGCGATGAACGCAGAAGCAAGAATTCCGATCGCCGATCCGGCCGCCGAGTACCGCGAGCTCGCCGCCGGCATCGACGCCGCGGTACGGCGGGTGCTCGCCTCCGGGCGCTACATTCTGGGGCCCGAAGGCGCCGCCCTGGAGGCCGAGCTCGCGGCCCTGGTCGGCGCTGCGCACGCGGTCGGCGTCAATTCGGGAACCGATGCGCTGCACTTCGCGCTGCGCGCCGCCGGAGTCGGGCCGGGCGACGAGGTGGTCATGCCCGCGTTCACCTTCGTCGCCACCGCGGAGGCCGCCTCCTACACGGGGGCGCGGCCGGTGTTCGCCGACATCGACGAGGCGACCTTCTGTCTCGATCCGCGCTCGCTGGAGGCGAGCCTCACGCCGCGCACGCGCGCGGTGATCGCGGTGCACCTCTACGGGCACTGCGCCGCGATGGCGCAGATCGCGGAGATCTGCCGCAGCAGAAGCCTGGTGCTGGTGGAGGACTGTGCGCAGTCCCTCGGCGCCGATTACGACGGGCGCCGCGCCGGTGCCTGGGGCGATTTCGGCTGCTTTTCCTTTTACCCGACCAAGAACCTCGCCGCCGCCGGCGATGCCGGCATGATCACCGCGCGCGATGCGCGCCACGCCGAGCGGCTGCGCATGCTGCGCCACCACGGCAGCAGCCGCAGCTACCTGCACGACATCCTCGGCTACAACAGCCGGCTCGACGAGCTGCAGGCCGCCATCCTGCGCGTCAAGCTCGGTAGCCTGGAGCGCTTCAATGCCGGGCGGGCCGCGATCGCGCGCCATTACCTCGAGCACCTGAGCGATCTCGGGTTGCGGCTGCCCGCCGACAACCCGCGCGGACGGCACGTCTGGCACCAGTTCACGGTGCGCAGCGAGAAGCGCGAGGCGCTGCGCGCCGCGCTCGAGCTGGTCGGCATCGCGAGCATGATCTACTACCCGGTGCCGCTGCATCGCCAGCCGCTGTACGCGGCCGACTGCGCCGGGCTCAGCCTGCCCGTCACCGAGGCGGCCGCGCGCACGGTGCTTTCGCTGCCGATTTTCCCGCAGCTCGCCGAGGACCAGCTGCGGCGCGTTTGCAAGACGATCCGCGCATGCGCCTGAAATTCACCAAGATGGAAGGCGCGGGAAACGATTTCGTTGTTCTGGATTGTTCTTCTTCGCCTTTCAATTTGAGTGCCCTGCAACTAGAAAAAATCGCCAACCGCAATTTCGGCATCGGTTGCGACCAGGTCCTCGTGGTCGAGAAACCCTCCAGGTCCGGCGTCGATTTCGGCTACCGCATCTTCAACGCCGATGGCGGCGAAGTCGAGCAGTGCGGCAACGGCGCGCGCTGCTTCGTCAAGTTCGTGCATGCGAGGGGGCTGAGCGCGCGGCGCGAGCTCCGGGTCGAGACGCGCGGCGGCATCATCGTGCCGCGGCTGGAGGACGACGGCGAGGTGAGCGTGAACATGGGGCCGCCGCATGTGGGCAGGGCTTTATTGGAGAAATTACTGGTCGGAAACGAGGAAATCGAGCTGGCAATTCTCTCCATGGGTAACCCCCATGCTGTCCAATTCGTCGCGGACGTCGAGCGTGCGCCGGTGACGACGCAAGGCCCCCTGATCGAGCGCCACCCGCGTTTTCCGGACCGGGTCAACGCGGGCTACCTGCAGGTGCGCGAGCGCCACCGCGCCCGCTTGCGCGTGTGGGAGCGCGGCGCCGGCGAGACGCTCGCCTGCGGCACCGGCGCCTGCGCCGCGGCGGTGGCTGGCATCCTGCGCGGGCCCCTCGACTCGCCGGTAGCGGTCGAGGCGCGCGGCGGCACGTTGACCGTGTCTTGGGCGGGCGGCGACAATCCGGTCTGGATGAAGGGCCCCGCGCGCACGGTTTTCGAGGGCGAGATCGAAATCTAAAAAAGGCGGCCATGGACGCAAACGACGTCGCGCAGTTCCTCAGGACCCACCCGCAGTTCTTCGACCAGCACCCGCAGCTGCTCGAGTCGATCTACGTGCCGCATCCGCACGGCGGGCGCGCGATCCCGCTCACCGAGCGCCAGATCGTGAGCTTGCGCGAGAAGGCGAAGCTGCTCGAGGGCAAGCTCGCCGAGCTGATCCAGTTCGGCGAGGACAACGACGCCATCGGCGAGAAGGTGCACCGCCTGGCGCTTGCGCTGGTCGGCGCGAAGGATTTCGCCGCCACCGCGCATGCGCTCTACTTCCACCTGCGCGAGGATTTCGCCGTGCCGCACGTCGCGCTGCGCGTCTGGGGCAAGTCGCTGCTCGACGGCACGCTCGAGGGCTCGCCGGTGGAAGCGGCGCTGCGCGACCAGGCCGAGACCATGGGCGCGCCGCAATGCGGGCCGGCGGCGGGCAATCCTTTCCTCGCCTGGTTCCGCGAGGCTCAGGAGCACGTGCGCTCGGTGGCCCTGGTGCCGCTCGGCCAGACGCGCACCATCGGCCTGCTCGCGCTGGGCAGCGAGGACCCGCAGCGCTTCTTCGCCGAAATGGGCACGCTCTACCTGCGCCGCATCGGCGAGCTGACCGCGGGCGCGCTCGCCGCGCGCACCTAGGAGCGCGCGCGCGTGGCGACCGCCACGCAGTCCGATCCCGATCTGGTCAAGGCCTGGCTCGACGCGCTCGAGCATCAGCGGCGCCTGTCCGGGCACACGCTAGCGAATTACGCGCGAGCTGTTGAATTGCTTTTTAAATTAAAGGAACAAAATCGATTGCGCGACCTCGACGCGCAGCAGATCAGGCGCTTCGTGGCGCGGCTGCATGCCGCCGGCCTCTCGGGCCGGACGCTCGCGCTGACGCTTTCGGCCTGGCGCGGCCTGTTCAGGTGGCTCGCCCGCCAGCGCGGATTTGCCGCCAATCCGGCGCACGGCGTGCGTGCGCCGAAATCGCCGCGCCGCCTGCCGAGCGCGCTCTCGGTCGAGCAAGCCCAGCAGCTGCTCGAGGGCAGCGCGCCGCGCGCGCCGGAGGCGCTGCGCGACCGGGCGATGTTCGAGCTGCTCTACTCCTCCGGCCTGCGGCTGGCGGAGCTGGTTGCCCTCGATGCGGCCGACGGGCGGCTCGATCTCGGGCAGGGCGAGGTCACGGTGACCGGCAAGGGCGGCAAGATGCGCACGGTTCCGGTCGGCGCGCGCGCGGCGCAGGCGCTGCGCGATTGGCTGCAGGCGCGCGCGCTGCTCGCTGCGCCCGCGGAGCGCGCGCTGTTCGTCGGCGCGCGCGGCCGGCGCATTGCCGCGGGCACCGTGCAGGCACGGCTGCGCGCCTGGGCGAGGCGCCGCGGGCTGGGGGCGCCGGTGCATCCGCACATGCTGCGGCATTCGTTCGCCAGCCACGTGCTGCAGTCCTCGCAGGATCTGCGCGCGGTGCAGGAGATGCTCGGCCACGCGAGCATCTCCACCACGCAGGTCTACACCCACCTCGACTTCCAGGCGCTCGCCAAGGTCTACGACGCCGCGCACCCGCGCGCGCGCAAGAAATGAAGACGCTGCATCTCAGGGCGGGGCGCGACAAGTCGGTGAAGCGCCGCCACCCGTGGATCTTCTCCGGCGCGGTCGAACGCCTGGAGGGCGAGCCCGGGAGCGGCGAGACCGTGCTCGTCAAGTCCGCCGAGGGCAAGCCGCTCGCGCTCGCCGCCTGGAGCCCGCAATCGCAGATCCGGGCGAGAGTGTGGAGCTTTGATGTTGGGGCATCTATTGAGGAATCTTTTTTCGAGGAAAGGCTTAAGAGGGCGATTCATCTTCGTACCCAGCTTGCCGCGGCAAGGCACACCAATGCGCTCAGGCTCGTGCACGGCGAGTCCGATGGCCTGCCCGGAGTGGTGGTGGACCGCTATGCCGACGTGCTGGTGGCGCAGTTCCTGTCCGCCGGCGCCGAGCGCTGGCGCGAGGCGATCCTGAATGCGCTCGTCGAGCAGACCGCCTGCGAAGCGGTGTTCGAGCGGTCGGACGCCGAAGTAAGGAAGCTCGAGGGGCTCGAGGCGCGGGTCGGTTTTGCGCGCGGCAATCGCGACGCGCGGCGCTGCCCGATCGTCGAGTACGGGCTCAACTTCCGCGTCGACGTGGAAGAGGGCCAGAAGACCGGCTTCTTCCTCGACCAGCGCGAGAACCGGCAGCGGGTGCGCGCGCTTGCCGCCGGGCGCACGGTGCTCGATGCCTTCTGCTACAGCGGTGGCTTCTCGCTCGCCGCGCTCGCCGGCGGCGCGCAGCGGGTGACCGCAGTAGAGAGTTCCTCTGATGCCTTGCGAATAGCAAAGGAAAATCTTGAGGCAAACGCGCTGGATTCCTCGCGCATCGCCTTCGAGCAAGCGGACGTCTTCGCCTACCAGCGGCTGCTGCGCGACCGCGGCCGGAGCTTCGACCTGGTGGTGCTCGACCCGCCGAAATTCGCCCCCACCGCGGCGCAGGCGAGGAACGCGGCGCGCGCCTACAAGGACATCAATCTGATGGCGCTCAGGCTGCTCGCGCCCGGCGGGCTGCTCGCGACCTTCTCCTGCTCGGGCGGGGTGTCGGCCGAGCTGTTCCAGTCGATCGTCGCCGGCGCGGCGGTCGATGCGGGGGTGGAGGCGCGCATCCTCGAACGCTTCGGCGCCGCGCCCGATCACCCGGTCGCGCTAGAATTTCCCGAGGGCGACTACCTGAAGGGGTTGCTGGTGACACGGGCATGAAAGCAGGGCTTTTCGCCGCCGCGCTGCTCGTACTGTCCGGATTTGCCCAAGGCTACGAGTTCCTGCAGGGCTACGACACGGCGCCGAACTTCGCCGCGGCCCTGGAGCGCGTCAAGGCGGAGCCGCACCGGCACGTGCTGCTCTACTTCGGCATGTCGCAGTTCTGCCCGCCCTGCAGGGAGGCGCGCGCCATCCTCAACAGCGACGCGGTGCGTGCCCGGTGGCGGCCCAACTACGTCGTGGTCAACCTCGATCTGTTCGCGCCGAGCGCGGAGGAGCGCGAGGTCATCGACCAGGTGCGCGTCTCCTGGGCGCCGGTGCTGGTCTTCCTCGACGCGAGCGGCAAGCGCGTCGCCTACGCGCGGCAGCTGCTCAGCGAGAAGGACGCGCTGGCGCTCGACGAGCTCGTGTCGCAGCGCCGCTACGCGATATCGCCGCTCGGCAAGTACTCGGCGCAGGATTTCGGCGCCGTGCCCGCGGGCCGGGCCTCGCTCGCGGCGGGGCCGATCGACGACCGGCCGCGGCTGCGCGACGTGACCGCGCAGCGCCACATGCGGCTGGCGCGCGCGGACCTGCTGCGCCTGCTGCGGGGCAAGCGCATGCGCAAGGAGAACCAGGACTGGTTCCTGACGCTCGACTTCAGGGAAGGCAACCTGCTCGAAGCGGCCGGTCATCGCAAGCACGGCAGGGGGGAGATGCAGGGCGCGGGCAAGTGGTACGTGACGAAAAAGGGCAAGCTCTGCCTGGAGCTCAACTCGCGCGGCGTAGACGAGAACTGGTGCCGGCACGTGTTCTTCGCCGGCGACACCTACTACCTGTCCAAGGACCTGCGTCCCGGCAGGCTCGTCTACCGCCTCGTTCCCGACCGGGGCTGAGGGGTAGAATCGCGCCCTTCACCCAGCGGACGCGCAATGGAACAGAACCAGATGGTGCCGGTGACGATCCTCACCGGATTTCTCGGTGCGGGCAAGACGACGCTGCTCAACCGCATCCTCAAGGAAGACCACGGCAAGAGACTCGCGGTGATCGAGAACGAGTTCGGCGAGGTGGGCGTGGACAACGAGATCATCGAGACCGGCGACGAGCAGATCGTCGAGATGAACAACGGCTGCATCTGCTGCACCGTGCGCGGCGACCTGATCAAGATCCTCGGCAGCCTGAAGGGCAAGCGCGACGCGGGCGCGCTCAAGTTCGACCGCGTCATCATCGAGACCACCGGCATGGCCGACCCGGGGCCGGTGGCGCAGACCTTCTTCACCGACGAGGACATCGGCAACTACTACCTGCTCGACTCGATCCTCACGGTGGTCGACGCCAAGCACGCGCCGAAGCAGCTCGACGAGTTCCGCGAGGCGCAGGAGCAGGTCGGATTTGCCGACCGGATTCTGCTCTCCAAGACGGACCTCACGCAGGAGGATGAACTTCTCAGCTTGACAAAGCGGCTCAAGCAGATGAATCCGCGCGCCGAGGTGAAGAAAGTCCATTTCGGCAACGCCCCGCTCGAGGAGATCCTCGACATCCGCGGCTTCAACCTGAACGCGATCCTCGAGCTCGACCCGGAATTCCTCGCCGACGCCTCGCACGACCACCACGACGAGGTCGAATCGTTCGTGTTCCGCTCCGACAAGGCCTTCAACGGCGACAAGCTCGAGCAGTTCCTCTCGGGCATGATCCAGGTCTACGGCCCGGACCTGCTGCGCTACAAAGGGGTGCTCTGGATGAAGGGCAACCCGCGCCGCGTCGTCTTTCAGGGCGTGCACATGATGATGGGCGGCGACATGGGCAAGCCCTGGGGCAAGGACCCGAAGCAGTCGGTGCTGGTGTTCATCGGCAGAAAGCTGCCGAAGGACCTGTTCCTCGCCGGCCTGGAGCAATGCTTGGCCAGTAAATGATCGCCGTCCGGGGACTGGCCCTGCGCTACGGCCATGCGCCGCTCCGGCCGCACTAGGTACGCGCGCCGGCTTTCAGTTCTTCCTCGAGGCAGGCCCGGCACAGGCAGCTTCTTCTGGGGACCGGCTGCAGCGCCGGCAGGTCACTGCACCAGCAGCGCGCCTCGCCCGCCTTCATGCCGCAGACGAACGGCGCGCCGCAGCGCGCGCAGGCTTCCTCAGGCGGACTTTTCGTCTCCATCGCCGGAGAGCCTGCCGACCGCCACGCGCAGGAACCTGAGTTGCGCACCCACGTTGCGGCAGCCATTGCAGATCGCGAAGTGCAGCCGCAGCTCGACCCGCTCGCCGAACGCGAGCTTGCGGTCTTCGCCCTGCGAGACCAGGCGGGTCACTTCCTTGCAGCTGAGCGTCACTCTCATTTAGCGAACCAGTTCTCCTGCAGGCACAGGCGCAGCGCCATGCGCGCGCGATACAGCATCACCCAACAGTGCGTCGCCGTGATGCCCAACTCCTTACAGATCTCCCCGGTCTCCAGGCCCAGGTGCTCGCGCATCATGAAGGCGCGCGCGGTGCGCTCGGGGAGCGCCCGCAGGCAGGCCTCGAGCGCGGCGAGAAACTGCTTCTGCTCGAGCGCGCCCTCGGGGTGCTCCCAGGCGCCGGGAGGCTGCGCCCAGTGGCCGCGCTCGTCGAACAGGGCGTCGAATTCGGCGCCCTCTTCCTCGGCGCCGGGGGCCCGCACTTCGCGCCCCGACTTGCGGATGGCGTCGACGATCTTGTGCTTGAGGATCCCGGTGAGCCAGGTGCGCAGATTGGATCGCCCGGCGAAGCCCGCCTGCCCGGCGAGCGCCGCTAGCAGCGCCTCCTGGACCGCGTCCTCGGCGGCCTCGGCGTTGCGCAGCTGCAGGCCGGCATAGCGCAGCAGGTAGGGCCTGAGGCTCTCGACCTGGGTGCGGAAGTCCTCGGGCATGGGCGGGGCGGGGCTTGAAACCGGGTCCTAGGCCCCCATCTTAGCTGCACCGACTTCGATAGGGGGCATTCATGGCCAACATTACACGTTTCGATCCCTTCAACGACCTTGTGGACGACCTGTTCAAGGGCTTTCTCGTGCGCCCGATGTACTCCGAGGCGCGCGATTCGCTGGCACGCATGCGAGTAGAAGTCGCCGAGAAGAACGGCGCCTACCTGGTGACCGCGGAGCTGCCCGGCGTCAGGAAAGAGGACATCAATGTCGCGATCGACGGCGCGCAGGTCACCCTGACCGCCGAGGTCAAGCGCGAGAAGGAGGTCTCCGAGCAGGGCCGGCTGCTGCATTCCGAGCGCGTGTTCGGCAAGCTCTCGCGCAGCTTCGCGCTGCCGCAGGAGCTCGACGAGGCGAAGGCCGAGGCGAAGTTCCGCGACGGCGTGCTCGAGCTCACGCTGCCGAAAAAGGCCGCCGCGGCGCGCAAAGCGATCACGATTCAGTAAGTTTTTCTGTAGTATGGGGGGCGCGATGAACGCCCCCCACAACCATCAAGGCCAGGCCGCCGAGAAAGCGCGCATCCTCGCCGAGGCGCTGCCCTACATCAAGCGCTTCCACGGCAGGACCATCGTGGTGAAGTTCGGCGGCAACGCCATGAGCGACGACATGCTGAAGTCGAGCTTCGCGCGCGACGTGGTGCTGCTCAAGCTGGTCGGCATGAACCCGGTGGTGGTGCACGGCGGCGGCCCGCAGATCGAGTCGGTGCTCGCGCGCCTGGGCAAGAAGGGCGAATTCATCCAGGGCATGCGCGTCACCGACGCCGAGACCATGGACGTGGTCGAGATGGTGCTCGGCGGCCAGGTGAACAAGGAAGTCGTCGAGCTCATCAACCAGGCCGGCGGCAGGGCGGTCGGACTGACCGGCCAGGACGGCGCCTTCATCCGCGCGCGCAAGATGCTGCTGCCCTCCACGGACAACGGCACCATCGACCTGGGCCAGGTCGGTGAGATCGAGGCCATCGACCCGGACGTGATCTCGGCGCTCGAGCAGGCGGGCTTCATCCCGGTGGTGGCGCCGATCGGCACCGGCGCGGACGGGACGACCTACAACATCAACGCCGACCTGGTCGCCGGCAAGCTCGCCGAGATCCTGCGCGCCGAGAAGCTGATCGTGCTCACCAATACCGAGGGCGTTCTCGACCGGCAGGGCCGCCTGCTCACCGGCCTGACGCCGCGCCGGATCGACGACCTGGTGGCAAAGGGCGTGATTTCGGGCGGCATGCTGCCCAAGATCGCATCGGTGCTGGACGCCGCGCGCGCCGGCGTCAAGTCCTGCCACATCATCGACGGCCGGGTGCCGCACGCGCTGCTGCTCGAAGTGCTGACCGACGCAGGCGTCGGCACTTTGATAAGAAGCAAGTAGTTGATGCAAATTGTGCGGCTGCCGCCATCCAGGCGGGTGTGGATTTTCGACCTCGACAACACGCTGCACGACGCGCGGCCGCACATCTTTCCCTCGATGCATGCGCAGATGAACGCCTATCTGCGGCGCCACTTCGGCCTGGACGAGGAGGGCGCGAGCGCGATGCGGCGCTTCTTCTGGCAGCGCTACGGCACGACGCTGAAGGGGCTGGTGCGCCACCACGGCCACGACCCGAGGCGCTTCATCGACGAGACCCACCGCTTTCCCGAGCTCGCGGCGATGGTGGTCGGCGAGAACGCGCTCAGGCACGCGCTGGCGCGCCTAGCGGGCACCCGGCTCGTCTTTTCCAACGCGCCGCGGCACTACGTCGAGGGGGTCCTGCGCGCGCTCGGCGTGGCGCGCCATTTCGACGCCGTGTACACGATCGAGAACACGCGCTACCGTCCCAAGCCGGCGTTCGAGGGTTTCCGCGTGCTGCTGCGCGCCCACGATCTGCAGCCGCACCGCTGCGCGCTGGTGGACGATGCGCTGGAGAATTTGCGCGCTGCGAAAAGGCTCGGCATGTCGACCGTGTGGGTGAGCGGCGAAGCGCGGCGCGCGCCTTTCGTCGACCTGCGCGTCAAATCCGTCACGGAGCTGCCGCGGCTGGTGCTGCGCCACGCCCGCTGACTGCGGACTGGGCGTAGAATTTCCGCATGCCGCGCGTCAAAGGGGAGCGGCGGCTCGAGATCCTGAAGGCGCTGGCGCAGATGCTCGAGCAGCCGAAGTGGGGAAGGATCACGACCGCTGCGCTGGCCGAGAAGCTCGGCGTCTCGGAAGCCGCGCTTTACCGCCATTTCGCCTCCAAGGCGCAGATGTACGAAGGCCTGATCGAGTTCGTCGAGAGCTCGGTGTTCACGCTCGCCAACCGCATCACCGCCGACGAGCCCGACGGCCGCAAGCAGGCGGCGAAGCTGGTCGAGATGCTGCTCGCCTTCGCGGAGAAAAACCCCGGCATGGTGCGCGTCATGACCGGCGACGCGCTGGTCGGCGAGCACGAGCGGCTGCAGGCGCGCATGAACCAGTTCTACGAGCGCTTCGAGGCGACGCTCAAGCAGGCGCTGCGCGCGCCCGGCGCCGACGGCGGCCACAAGCAACCGGACGTCGAGGTCGCGGCGCAAGCCGGGTCGCTGCTGCGCTACGTGATCGGCTGCCTGCACCAGTACGCCAAGTCCGGCTTCGCCAAGAAGCCCACCGAGAGCTACGCGGCGCAGCGCCGCTACCTCGCCGCCTGATTTAGCCCAGCAGCAAAAGCCGTGCCCGGGAACCCGGCGCAAGCGCGGTTGTCCACGGTTTTTCCGTCACCCACAGGAGCTGACCATGTTCGCAATGACGGATGCCGCAGGAGGCTATCTGGCCCGGATGCTGAAGGAGGCGCGGGCGCCGAAGGGAACCGCGATTCGCATCGTGCGTGAAGAAGACAAGCTGAAGCCGAAGCTCGACCGGCCGCGCGCCGGGGACCTGGCCTACGATCACGCCGGCACGAAGGTGCTGCTGATGGACCCGAAGGTTTCGAGCATGCTGGAGACCAGCATTCTCGACGTCGAGCAGACCCAGGACGGCACGAAGCTCATCATCCTGAACGGCTAGCGCAGACGGTGCACGCCGGATCCTGCTGGACGCGCACCGTGCGCCACTCGGCGCGCTTGGCGTCGATCAGCAGCAGCCGGCCGTTGAGCGTCTCGCCGGCGCCGGCGAGCAGCTTGACCGCCTCCATCGCCTGCAGCGCGCCGACCGCACCGGTCATCGGCGCGAACACGCCCATCTGCGCGCACTGCACCTCCTCGATCTCGCCGTCCTCGGGATAAAGGCAGGCGTAGCAGGGCGCATCGGGCCGGCGCAGGTCGAACACCGTCACCTGGGCGTCGAAGCGGATCGCCGCGCCGGAAACGAGCGGCTTGCGGCGCTTCACGCAGGCGCGGTTGAGCGCGTGGCGCGTGGCGAAATTGTCGCTGCAGTCAAGCACAACGTCGCATGCCTTGACGAGCGGATCAAGGGACGTTTCGTCCAGGCGCCGGGCAAGGCAGACCACTTCGACTTCAGGATTCAGGGCCGCAAGAGCAAGGCGCGCGGCTTCGACTTTCGGCGCGCCGACCGAATCGGTGCGGTAGAGCACCTGGCGCTGCAGGTTGGTGAGGTCGACATGGTCGGGATCGGCCAGCGTGAGCTGGCCGACTCCGGAAGCCGCGAGGTAGAGCGCCGCCGGGCAGCCGAGGCCGCCCGCGCCGACCAGCAGCGCGCGCGCGCCGCGCAGCCGCTCCTGGCCCTCGATCCCGATCTCCTCGAGCAGGATGTGGCGGCTGTAGCGAAGGAGCTGCTGGTCGTTCAAGGGAGAACTCGCGCAAAACCTGGATCCCCGTTTTCACGGGGATGACGAACGCCCCGCGTTCGTCAGTTCGACTTCGGGGCCGCGGCGGGCTTGGTCTGCGCGACCGACGGCGCCTGCCCCTTGACCGGCTCGCCCTTGAGGAAGGCGAGCGCCTGCTGCAGCTGGAAGTCGTCCTTCGAGCCGAGCTCGGTCGGCTTTTGCGCCGCGGGCGCTGCGGGCGCGGGCGTGGCAGGCTTGGCGCTCGGCGCGGCCTTGCCGGCTTCCTTGTCCTGGCCGTTCAGCAGATGGCGCTGCAAGTCGGCCTCGCGCAAGCGGCTGAGCGTCGCGGCGCCGGGCTCCTCGACGATCAGGTCGGGCGTGATGCCCTTGGCCTGGATCGAGCGCCCGCTCGGCGTGTAGTAGCGCGCGGTGGTGAGCTTGATCGCGGTGTTGTTGCCCAGCGGCATGATGGTCTGCACCGAGCCCTTGCCGAAGGTCTGCGTGCCGATCACGGTGGCGCGCTTGTGGTCCTGCAGCGCGCCGGCAACGATCTCGGAAGCCGAGGCCGAGCCGCCGTTGACCAGCACCACCATCGGCACGGTCTTCACCGCTGCCGGCAGATTCTTCAGCACGTCGTCCCTCAGTCCGCGCAGGTAGTCCTCGTTGGTGGCGTAGAACTTCTTGCGCGCATCCTCGGTGCGGCCGTCGGTCGAAACCACCAGCGCCTTTGCCGGCAGGAACGCCGCCGAGATCGCGACCGCGCCATAGAGCAGGCCGCCCGGATCGTTGCGCAGGTCGAGCACGAGGCCCTTGAGCTGGCCCTGCTTGTACAGGTTCTCGAGGTGGCGCGCCATGCTCTCGGCGGTGGCTTCCTGGAACTGCGACACGCGCACCCAGGCGTAGCCCGGCTCGATCAGCTTCGACTTCACGCTCTGCACCTTGATCTCGGCGCGCGTCAGCGTGACCACGATCGGCTGCGCCTCGCCCTTGCGCAGGATGGTGAGCGTGATCCGCGTGCCAGCCCTGCCGCGCATGCGCTTGACCGCGTCGTTCAGCGTCATGCCCTTCACCTGGCTGTCGTCGAGCTTGACGATCAGATCGCCGGGCTTGATCCCGGCCCGGTACGCCGGCGTGTCCTCGATCGGCGAGATCACCTTCACCAGGCCGTCCTCCATGCCGACCTCGATGCCGAGCCCGCCGAACTTGCCCTCGGTGCCGACCTTGAGCTCGCGGAACGCCTCCGAGTCGAGATACGCCGAGTGCGGATCGAGGCCGGCGAGCATGCCGTTGATCGCCTCGGTGATCAGCTTCTTGTCCTCGACCGGCTCGACGTAGTTGCGCTTGATGGCGTCGAACACGTCGCTGAAGGCGCGCAGCTCCTCGACCGGCAGCGGCAGGCGCACCGAGCGCTCGGCGATGGCCTGGAAGTTCAGGCTCACCAGTATGCCGGCGACCGCGCCCAGCGCGATCAGGCCGAAGCTCTTGAATCGGGTTCTCATCTCAGTTTTACCCACCCCAGGGGATCGAAAGGCCTGCCCTGATGCCGAAGCTCAAAGTATAAACCCGTTTCCTCGTTGCCCCCGCTCGCGCCGACGGTCGCCAGCGGCTCGCCCAGCATAACCGCCTCGCCGGTCTGCTTGAGTAAAGATTCGTTATTGCCGTAGATCGTGAGAAAGTTCTCACCGTGGTCGACGATGAGCAGGTTGCCGAAGCCGCGCATCCAGTCCGCGTAGACCACCCGGCCGGCGGCGACCGCGCGCACCTGTTCGCCCTCCGGGGCGCGGATGAATACCCCTTTCGCCGGCGTGCCGCCCTCGGCGCGCGCGGCGCCGAAGCGCCCCGAGAGCTCGCCGCGCACCGGCAGCCTCAGCCTGCCGCGCAGCGCCGAGAACGGGCCGCTGTCGCCACGGCCCGACTCGGGGACGCGCTCGACGCGGACGAACCCTGCTCCCGGGCGCGCCGCGAGCACCTTGCCGATCTCCTCGACCAGCCGTGCCAGGCGCGACTCGTCCGCGAGCAGCACCCGCATCTTGCTTTTCGCGCCGCGGATCTCGCCCGCGAGCCGCTCGAGCAGCCGCCGGTGCTCGCGGCGCTCGCGCAGCAGCCGCTCGCGGTCGGCGCGGCCGCGCGCCTCGAGCGCCGAGAGCTCGCGCGCCTTGTCCTCGGACTCGCGCGCCAGGCGCGCCAGCTCGGCTAGGCCGGCGCGGTGCTCGCCGATCATGCGCGCCCCGGCGCGCGAGACGTAGGCGAGATAGTGCAGCCTGCGCGCCGCGTCGGCGAGATCCTCGCCCGAGAGCGCGACGCGCACGAAGTCCGGCGCGCCGCCCGCGGCGCCGGCGAGCGCGCGCGCCGCGAGCAGCCGGCCGAGGGCGGCCTGGTTGGCCTCGAGCGCGCGCGCCTGCTCGCCGCGGCGCGCGCCGAGCTGCTCGAGGGCGGCGCGCAGCGCGCGCGCATCGGCCTCGAGCTGCCGCAGCGCCCGGTTGGCGTCGGAGATCGCGCGCTCGGAGTCGCGCAGCGCGTCGCGCGCCTCGCGCCGTTCCGATTGCCTGCCTTCGAGCTCGCTGCGCAGCGCTTCGATGCGCGCGCGCAGCGCGGCCAGGTCCTCTTCACGGGTTGCGCCCTGCGCGGCAGCGGCCGCAACCACGATGCCGAAGAGCAGCGTTCTGATCAGGCCTTGGCCTTCCCCTGCGCCGAAACTGCCGCCACCCGCTTCGCCACTTCGGCGGCGTCGCCGAGGTAGTAGTGCCTGAGCGGACGCAGCCGCTCGTCCAGCTCGTAGACCAGTGGCACGCCGGTCGGGATGTTCAGGCCCACGATGTCGGCGTCCGAGACCGCGTCCAGGTGTTTCACCAGGGCACGCAGCGAGTTGCCGTGCGCCGCCACCAGCACGCGCCGGCCGGCGCGGATCGCCGGGGCGATGGCGCCGTCCCAGTACGGGATCACCCGCGCCACCGTGTCCTTCAGGCATTCGCTGAGCGGCACCGCGACGCCCGCGTAGCGCGGGTCGCGCGCCGCGCTGCGCGCGTCGGAAGGCTCGAGCGCCGGCGGCGGCGTGTCGTAGCTGCGCCGCCAGGCGAGCACCTGCGCCTCGCCGTACCTGGCCGCCGTCTCGGACTTGTTCAGGCCCTGCAGCGCGCCGTAGTGGCGCTCGTTCAGGCGCCAGCTCTTTTCCTCCGGGATCCACAGCAGGTCGAGCTCATCGAGCGCGAGGTGCAGCGTCGCGATGGCGCGCCTGAGCACCGAGGTGAAGGCAGTATCGAATGCGAAGCCCGCGTCCTTGAGCGCTCGCCCCGCCGCGCGCGCCTCCTCGACGCCCTGCGCCGACAGATCGACGTCGGTCCAGCCCGTAAAGCGATTCTCCCGGTTCCAGCCGGATTCGCCGTGCCGCAGCAGCACGAGCCTGTGCATGCGCTGAATTATAATGCGGCGATATCATGCGGCGATTCGAGTGGAATTCGTAAGCAAGAACATCTTCCTGATCCTGATCGCGTTCGTATCGGGCGCGATGCTGCTGTGGCCGCTCGTGCGCCGCGGCGCAGGCGGCCCCTGGGTCAATACCCTGCAGGCGACGCAGCTGATGAACCGCGGCGACGCGATCGTCATCGATCTGCGGCCGCAGGAGGAATTCGCCAAGGGCCACGTGCTGGGGGCGCGCAACCTGCCGCTTGCCGACCTGGAGCGGCGCGCCGGCGAGCTCGACAAGCACAAGGCGAAGCCGGTGATCGTCTACAGCGGCGACCCGAACCGCGCCGGCGGCGCCATCGCGCTGCTGCGCAAGCACGGCTTCGCCAACGTGCACAACCTCGCCGGAGGGTACGCGGCCTGGCAGCAGGCCGGACTGCCCGTGGAAAAATGAGGGCGCTGCGATGGCGCGGCTGCTGATCTACTGCACCGCCAGCTGCCCCTATTGCCAGTCGGCCGAGCGGCTGCTGGAGCGCAAGGGCGTGAGCGGGATCGAGCGCGTGCGCGTGGACCTGGATCCGGCGCGGCGCCAGGAGATGATGCAAAGGAGCGGCCGGCTTACCGTGCCGCAGATCTGGATCGGCGGCCGGCACATCGGCGGCTGCGAGGAGCTGCACGCGCTGGAACGCGCGGGCGAGCTCGACTCACTACTTGAAAAGGCCACATGAGCGAATCCGAGCAGCCCCCCAGCAGCCAGCAGCCTTCCTTCCAGGTCGAGAAGCTCTACGTCAAGGATCTCTCGCTCGAGGTGCCGAACGCGCCGCAGGTGTTCATGCAGGCGGACAATCCGCAGCTCGAGATCCAGGTGCGCAATGCGGCCTCGCAGTTCGCCGACGGCATGTTCGAGGTGATCGTGACGGTGACGGTGACCGCGCGCGCCGGCGAGAAGACCATCTTCCTCGCCGAGGCGGCGCAGGCCGGCATCTTCTCGGTGCGCGGCATCGCGCAGGAGGACCTCGAGCCGCTGCTCGGCATCGGCTGCCCGACCATCCTCTACCCGTACGTGCGCGAGGCGATTTCGGACCTGGTGACGCGCGCAGGCTTTCCCCCGGTGGTGCTCGCGCCGGTCTCCTTCGAGCAGGTCTACCTGGAGCGCAAGCAGCAGGCCGCGGGCGGGCGCATCGAAGTCGCGCAATGAGCAGGGTTTTTCTCGTTCTGTTTCTGATTTCGACCGGCGTGCGCGCCGCAGACTTCCGCTCGGTGCAGGAGCCCGCCGCGGTCCTCTACGATGCGCCCTCGCGCGCGGCGACGCCGCTGTTCGTGGTGCAGCGCCACTACCCGCTGGAAGTGATCGTGATGCTCGAAGCCTGGATCAAGGTGCGCGACCACGCCGGGGCGCTCACCTGGATCGAGAAAAAGGCGCTCGGCGACAAGCGCATGGTCCTGGTCACCGCGCCGGTGCTCGAGGCGCGCGTGCGTGCCGAGGACGGCGCGCCGCTCGCCTTCAGCGCCGCGCAGAACGTGGTGCTCGAGCTGCTCGAGGCGGCGCCGGCGGGCTGGCTGCGCGTGCGCCACACCGACGGCGCGACCGGCTTCGCGCGACCCGCGCAGGTCTGGGGCGACTGAGGCTGCCGCGGTGGCTGCGCTCGCGATCCTGGGTGCGGGCGCGTGGGGCAGCGCGCTTGCCGCGGTGCTCGCCCCCAGGCACGCGGTGCGGCTGTGGGCGCGCGATCCTGCGCAGGCAAAAGCGATCGCCGCGGCGCGGCGCAACGAGCGCTACCTTCCCGAAATCGGGCTTCCCGCTTCGCTCCGGGTCGGTTCGGTCCTGGAGCAAGCGACTTCGGACGCTGAAATTCTGATCGCCGCCACGCCCGTCGCCGGGCTGCGCGAGCTGCTTGCGCCGCTGCGGGGCGCCCGGACCCCGCTCGTCTGGCTGTGCAAGGGCTTTGAGCAGGAGAGCGCCGCGCTGCCGCACGAGATTGTCGCCGCCTGCGGGATCGAGGCGCCCTGCGGCGCGCTCTCCGGGCCTTCGTTCGCGCTCGAGGTGGCGCAAGGCCTGCCCTGCGCGCTCACGCTCGCATCAAGCGACGCCGCGTTCGCCGCGCGCGCGGCCGGGCTGCTGCACGGCGGGCGAATGCGCGTCTACCGCTCCGACGACGTGATCGGCGTCGAGATCGGCGGCGCGGTCAAGAACGTGCTCGCGATCGCGGTCGGCATCTGCGACGGGCTCGGCCTGGGTCAGAATGCGCGCGCGGCGCTCATCACGCGCGGGCTGGCGGAGCTCTCGCGCCTCGGCGTGGCGCTCGGCGGCCGCGCCGAGACCGTCATGGGACTCACCGGCGCCGGCGACCTGATCCTCACCGCGACCGGGAGCCTGTCGCGCAACCGCCGCGTCGGCCTGGAGCTCGCGCGCGGCAAGGCGCTGCCGGCGATCGTCGCGGAGCTGGGCCACGTCGCCGAGGGCGTGCGCTCGGCGCACGCGGCGCTCGCGCGCGCGCGCGCCGCCGGCGTGGAGATGCCGATCACCGCCGCGGTCGACGCGGTGCTCGAGGGCAGGCTCGCGCCGCCGCAGGCGGTCGAGCTGCTGCTCGCGCGCGACCCGAAGAGCGAGTAGCTCAGGCGCCCGGAAAACCGAGCTGGCGCCAGGCCTCGTAGACCGTCACCGCGACCGCGTTGGACAGGTTCAGGCTGCGGTTGCCGGGAAGCATGGGAAGCCTGAGCCGCGCCTCGGGTGCGAACTGCCGCAGAATCTCTCCCGGCAGACCTGCCGTTTCCGAGCCGAACACGAACGCATCGTTTTCCCTGAGTCGCTCGTCATGGAGGCTGCGGGTCGCCCGCGTCGTCAGCGCAAAGATCCTCTTCCCGGAAAGGAATCCCAGGCAGGTCTTCCAGTCGGCATGCACGCGCACGCTGGCGAGCTCGTGGTAGTCGAGCCCGGCGCGCCTGAGCTGCCTGTCGTCCATCGAGAAGCCGAGCGGCCCGACCAGATGCAGGCGCGCGCCGGTGTTGGCGGCCAGCCGAATGACGTTGCCCGCGTTGGGCGGGATCTCGGGGCGGACGAGGACGATGTCGAGCATCAGTCCGGCGCGGGGGTGCGCGCGACGACCCAGTTGACGACGCGCGCCGCGCCGGCGCGCTTGAGCTCGGCGGCCATCTCCTCCAGCGTCGCCCCGGTGGTCATGACGTCGTCCACCACCGCGATGCTCGCTCCCTCGACCAGGTGCGGGCAGTGGAACGCGCCCTTCACGTTCTTCATTCTTTCCGCAGAAGACAAGCCCAGCTGCACCGGCGTGTCGCGCGTGCGCTCGCAGAGCTGCGGCGCGAGCCTGGCGCCCGCCGCGGCCGCGACACTGCGTGCAATTTCGAGCGACTGGTTGAAGCCGCGCGCGCGCAGCCGCGCGGCCGACAGCGGCACCGGGACGATGCAGTCGATGCGCGCGCCCGCAACGCATGCAGACAACAGGCCGCCCAGCAGCGGCGCGAGCGCGAGCTCGCTGCGGAACTTGAGCGCCTGCACCAGGACGTCGGCGGGAAAGCGGTAGGCGAGCGCGGCGATCGTGGCGTCGAAGCTCGGCGGCCGGGCGAGGCAGCGACCGCACGGCTCGCCCGCGGGTGAGGCGAGCGCGCAGCGCGGACACAGGCCGGCGCCGAGACGCGGCAGGTCGGCGTCGCAGCGCTCGCACAGGATGGCGCCGGCGCCTCCCCTGCATAGAAAGCAGCTGCCGCCGAAGAGCAGCCTGCCGAGGCGCGCGGCGGAGTTCGCGAGCATGCAGAATATTGTGCGCTAGACTGCCGTCATGTGGACCGTCGAAGGTCTCGCAGCGGACCTGGCCGCCGGCCGCACCAGCAGCCGCGCGCTCGCAGAGCAGGCGCTGGCGCGCATCGCCGACCCGACCGGCGAGGGGGCGCGCGCCTTCATCAAGCTCTATGCCGACGCTGCGCTCGCCGATGCCGATCACGCCGACCGGCTGCGCAAGCGTGGCGTGGTGCGCTCGGCGGTGGACGGCCTGCCGGTCTCGGTGAAGGACCTGTTCGACGTCGGCGGCGACGTCACGCGCGCAGGCTCCAGGCTGCTCGCCGACGCGCCGCCCGCGTACGCCGATGCCCCGGCGGTGGCGCGGCTGCGCGCCGCCGGGGCGATCCTGGTGGGGCGCAGCAACATGGTCGAGTTCGCCTTCGGCGCGGTGGGCTTGAATCCCCACTACGGAACGCCGAAAAATCCCTGGGACAGAAAGACGGGGCGCGTGCCAGGCGGCTCCTCGTCCGGCGCCGCGGTGGCGGTCGCCGACGGCATGTGCGTGATGGGCCTGGGCTCGGACACGCGCGGCTCGATCCGGCAGCCGGCGGCGCTGTGCGGCATCGCCGGCTTCAAGCCCACGGCGCGGCGCGTGCCGCGCGCTGGCGCGTTCCCGCTTTCCTACACGCTCGACTCGGTCGGGCCGCTCGCCAGCTCCGTCGCTTGCTGCGCCGCCTACGACGCGGTGCTCGCCGGCGAAGCCGATGCCGCGCTCGCGCCGCTGCCGGCGCGCGGATTGCGGCTGCTGCTGCCGCGCTCGAGCGCGCTCGAGGATCTCGACGGCGAAGTGGCGCGCGCCTTCGAGGCCGCGCTCTCCGCCCTGGCGCGCGCCGGCGCGATCGTCGAGGAGCGCAGGGCCGCGGCCTTCGACCGCCAGGGCGAGTACTTCAGCAACGGCGGCTACGCGGCGGCCGAGGCCTGCCAGATCCATCACCGCTACGCCGATCGCTTCGGCGAGTACGATGCGCGCGTCGCCAAGCGCGTGACGCTGGGCAAGGACATCGGCGCCCGGGAGCTGGTCGAGCTCGGGCTGCTGCGCCAGGCGTTCATGCAGGAGATCGGCGCGCTGATGGCGCCGTTCGACGCCTATCTGCTGCCGACCGCGCCCTGCATCGCGCCCACCATCGCCGAGGCGGACGCGAGCGACGAGGCGTACTTCCGCTGCAACGCGCGCATCCTGAGGAACACGGGGCTGGCGAATTTCCTCGACGGCTGCGCGGCAACGCTGCCCTGCCATTCCCCCGGCGCAGCGCCGGTGGGCCTGATGGTGGGCGGCGTGGCGATGTCCGACCGGCATGTGCTCGCGGCTGCGCGCGCAATCGAAGGGGTGCTGCAGAAAAGCCGTGCCTGATTCGGGCATCGACGCGCGCGCCGCCCGGCGCCGTTTCGAGCGCGCCGCAAGGACCTACGCCGCCGCCGCGCGGCTCGAAGCCGAGGTCGGCGCGCGCATGCTCGAGCGCCTGGACTACGTGAAGCTGCAACCGCGCCGCGTCCTCGACGCGGGCAGCGGCCCGCCGCAGCGCGCGCTGGGGCGGCGCTACCGCAACGCCGAGGTCATCGCGCTCGATTTTGCGCTCGCCATGCTCCGGATCGGAAAGAGAAAGCTGCTTGAAAGAAACCCGCCCAAAGCGGTGAGCGGCGACATCGCGCGCCTGCCGATCGCGGCGAGGGCGATCGACCTGGTGTGGTCGAACATGGCGCTGCACTGGGTCGCCGATCCGCTCGCCGCCTTCAAGGAGTTCCACCGCGTGCTCGCGGTCGACGGGTTGCTCATGTTCAGCACGCTCGGGCCGGACACGCTCGCCGGGCTGCGCGCGGCGGCGGGCGATGCGCGCGTGCACCGCTTCGCCGATATGCACGACCTCGGCGACATGCTGGTCGCAGCGGGCTTCGCCGAGCCGGTGATGGACATGGAGCGGCTGACCATCGTCTACGCCGACGGCGCGGCGCTGCTCGCCGATCTGCGCGCGAGCGGGCAGACCTGCGCCAGCGCCGGCCGCGCGCGCGGCCTCGCGGGGGCGCGCTTTCGCGCCGCGCTCGACGAGCGCCTCGCCGAGCAGCGGCGCGGCGGCAAGCTGCCGGTCGGCTTCGAAGTGGTGTACGGGCACGCCTGGAAGGCGGCGCCAAAGCGCGCCGCGGACGGGCGCAGCATCGTGCAGTTTGTCCAGTAATTTCATCGCCTTCCTTCTTGAGGGGGAGGCGGCGCTTATGGTAAGGTTGCGCCGCGTTTTTCACGCGGGTGGGACGCGCAAATTTCAGGCGAAGGATCCACGATGCCAAGAAAGCCGGCACGCAATGCCGCCACTTCAGCGGTGCTCGTCCTCGGGCTGGCCTTTTCGGGCCTGGCGCTCGGGCTGGAGTGGAACCTGCAGCCGGCGGGCAGCAAGCTCGCGGCCGATATTCACTGGCTGCACGAGTCCGTGATGATCCTCGTGACCGTGATTTTCGTGGTCGTGTTCGGCTTCATGTTCTACGCCTGCTATGCGCACCGCAAGTCGAAGGGCCACAAGGCGGAGCAGTTCCACGAGAACACCACGGTCGAGACGATCTGGACCGTGGTTCCGGCGCTGATCCTGATCGTGATCGCCTGGCCGACGACGCGGATCGTGGTCGCGCAGAAAGACACCTCTAACCCCCACCTCACCGTCAAGGTCACCGGCTACCAGTGGAAATGGGGCTACGACTACATCAACGGCGAGGGCGAAGGGATCAGTTTCGTCTCGACGCTCACCACGCCGCGCGACCAGATCGAGGGGCGCGCGCCGAAGGGCGAGAACTACCTGCTCGAGGTGGACAACGAGATGGTGGTGCCGGTCGGCAAGAAGGTGCGCGTTCTCACCACTGCCGGCGACGTGATCCATTCCTGGTGGGTGCCCGCTTTCGGCGCCAAGCAGGACGCGATCCCCGGCTTCATCCGCGATCTGCACTTCAAAGCCGAGAAGACCGGAACTTTCCGCAGCCAGTGCGTGGAGCTGTGCGGCAAGGAGCACGGGTTCATGCCGATCGTGGTGCGGGTGGTGACTCAGGACGAGTATACGAAGTGGGTCGGCGAGAAAAAGAAAGCGCTCGCGGCGGCCGCCGACGATCCCGACAGGCAGTACAACATAGAGGAGCTGAGGCAGCGCGGCGAGAGGGTCTACGTCGCGAGCTGCGTCGCCTGCCACCAGGCGAGCGGCAAGGGCATGCCGCCGGCCTTCCCCGCGCTCGACGGCTCGAAGATCGTCACCGGGCCGGTGAAGAACCAGATCTCGCTGGTGCTCGAGGGCAAGCCAGGGACCGCGATGGCCGCCTTTGCTACACAGCTGAACGACGTCGAGCTGGCGGCGGTGATCACTTTTACGCGCAACAACTGGGGCAACAAGACCGGCCAGTTCATCCAGCCGAGTGAAGTGAAGGCGCTGCGCAAGTAGGGATCGAGAGACGAGGGACCAGGGGAGATGACATGAGCGCAGTCGTTGACAACCACGGGCACGCGGCGCACGGCCACGAGGATCATCACGGTGGCTATTCGGCGCGATCATGCCGGCCTTCGTCGGCTTCGCGAACTGGCAGATCCCGATGATGATCGGCGCGCCCGACATGGCGTTCGCGCGCCTCAACAACTGGTCGTTCTGGCTGCTGCCGTTCGCCGCGTCGCTCCTCGTCATCTCGTTCTTCACGCCGGGCGGCGCCCCGGGCGTGGGCTGGACGCTGTACGCGCCGCTCACGGTGCAGATGGGCATCGGCATGGACCTCACGATCTTCGCCGTGCACCTCCTCGGCATGAGCTCGATCCTCGGCTCGATCAACATCATCACCACGATCCTCAACATGCGCGCGCCGGGAATGGGGCTGATGCGCATGCCGATGTTCGTCTGGACCTGGCTGATCACCGCTTACCTGCTGGTCGCGACGATGCCGGTGCTCGCGGGCGCGGTGACGATGACGCTCACCGACCGGCACTTCGGCACCACGTTCTTCAACGCCGCGGGCGGCGGCGACCCGGTGCTCTACCAGCACATCTTCTGGTTCTTCGGCCACCCCGAGGTCTACAT
>JACOVA010000097.1 GCA_016177575.1 Betaproteobacteria bacterium | reverse complement strand
GCGCGCGCTGAGGCAACTACTCGGAGAGCCCTAGGCGGATGCAACGCAAGATCAACAAGGCGGTGTTCCCGGTGGCGGGCCTGGGCAGCCGCTTCCTGCCGGCCACCAAGGCGAGCCCCAAGGAGATGCTGCCGATCGTGGACAAGCCGCTGATCCAGTACGCGGTCGAGGAGGCGGCGGCGGCGGGCATCACCGACATGATCTTCGTCACCGGCCGCAACAAGCGCGCCATCGAGGATCATTTCGACCTCAATCCGGAGCTCGAGGTGGCGCTCGAGCGCAAGCCGAAGCTGCTCGAGGTGGCGCGCGGCGTCCTGCCGCCCGGGTGCCGCTGCATCTACATCCGTCAGGCCGAGCCGCTCGGGCTCGGGCATGCGGTGCTGTGCGCGCAGCCGATCGTCGGCGACGAGCCGTTCGCGGTGCTGCTCGCCGACGACCTGATCGACGCACGGCCGCCGACCCTCGCGGCCATGGCGGCGAGCTTCGAAGCCGAAGGCTGCTCGTTGCTCGGGGTCGAGGATGTGCCGCGCGAGCAGACCGGGAGCTACGGCATCGTCAGCCCGGCGGACCCCGCGGCGCCGCTGACGCAGGTCCTCGCCATCGTCGAGAAGCCGGCGCCCGGGGATGCGCCCTCCACGCTCGGGGTGGTCGGCCGCTACGTGCTCACGCCGGCGATTTTCCAGCTGCTCGCGGCGGCGCCGCCGGGGCGCGGCGGCGAGATCCAGCTCACCGACGCGATCGCGGCGCTGCTCGCGCGCGAGCGGGTGCTCGCGATGCGCATCGGCGGCAAGCGCTACGACTGCGGCAGCAAGCTCGGCTACCTCAAGGCGACCGTCGAGCTGGGCCTGCGCCATGCGGAGGTCGGCAGGGATTTCGCCCAGTTCCTGGCGCGGCTGGAGCGCTGACATGCCGGAGGCGAGAGAGGCCTGGGCGTTCCTGGAGAATTCCGACCTCGTTTCGAGCGCGGCCGAAGTGCAGGCCGCGCTGGCAAAGGTCGCGGCGCAGATCCAGGCCGCGTTCGCGGACAAGTATCCCCTGGCGCTCGTGGTCATGGGCGGTGCGGTGGTGTTCGCCGGCCAGCTGCTGCCGCTGCTGCGCCTGCCGCTCGATCTCGATTACATCCACGTCTCGCGCTACGGCACCGAGACGCAGGGCGGCGGCGTGCGCTGGCAGGTCGAGCCGCCGCAGGGCGTGCGCGGCCGCCACGTACTGGTGCTGGACGACATCCTCGACGGCGGCCACACCATGCGCGCCATCCGCGATCGACTGCTGGAGCTGCAGGTGAAGAGCTTTTCCTGCGCGGTCCTGGTGGAGAAGATCCTGCACAAGGAAAAGCCCATCAAGGCGGATTTTGTCGGGCTGCGCATACCGAACCGGTTCGTGTTCGGCTGCGGCATGGACGCCAAGGGCTTCTGGCGCAACCTGCCCGAGATCCGGGCCATGCGGGGCGGCTGATGCTCGGCGTCATCGGCGGCAGCGGCCTGGCGCAGTTCGAGGGACTGGCGCATCTGCGCCGCAAGGCGGTGCGCACGCCCTATGGCGAGACCTCGGCCGCGCTCAGCTTCGGCCGCATCGGCAGCCAGGAAATCGTGTTCCTCGCGCGCCACGGCGACGGCCACAGCATCGCGCCGCACCAGGTGAACTACCGCGCCAACGTCTGGGCGCTGAAGGAGGAAGGGGTGCGCGAGATCGTCGCGGTCGCGACCGTGGGCGGAATCCGCAAGGAATTCGGGCCGGGGGTGCTGGTGGTCCCGGACCAGATCATCGACTACACCTGGGGGCGGCCCTCGACGTTCTTCGAGGGCGCCGGCGCGCCGGTGACGCACATCGATTTCACCGAGCCGTACTCGAGCGTCCTGCGGGCGCGAATTCTCGATGCCGCGCGCAACTGCGGCGAAGCGATCGCGGCGCGCGGCGTGTACGCGGCGACTCAGGGGCCGCGCCTCGAGAGCGCCGCCGAGATCGACCGCCTGGAGCGCGACGGGGCGGACCTGGTGGGAATGACCGGCATGCCGGAGACGGCGCTCGCGCGCGAGGCGGGGCTGCAGTACGCCGCCATCGCGGTGGTCGTGAACCACGCCGCCGGCCGCGGCGACAGCGCGCTCGCCGTCTCCCTCGAGCGCATCGAGGCGGTGCTGAGCGAGTCCATGCTGCGCGTGCGGCGCGTCCTGCAGGAGCTCTGCCGGCAATGATCCGCGAGGTGCTGCGCATGGGCGATCCGAGGCTTCTCGCCGTGGCCTCCCGCGTGAAGGATTTTCATTCCGGAGAGCTGAAGCAGCTGCTCGCGGACATGCGCGATACCATGGTGCACCTGAACGGCGCCGGACTCGCCGCGCCGCAGATCGGCGTCGGGCTGCGGGTGGTGATCTTCGGCGTCAAATCCAATCCGCGCTACCCGGACGTGGAGGAAGTCCCGGACACGGTCCTGATCAACCCGGGGCTCGAAGCGCTGTCGGAGGAGGTCGAGGAGGGATGGGAAGGCTGCCTGTCGGTGCCCGGGATGCGCGGCTGGGTGCCGCGCTGGAAGCGATTGCGCTATGACGGTTTGGATGAGAAAGGAACGTTCTTTCAACGCGAGGTCGAGGGCTTCCATGCGCGCGTCGTGCAGCACGAGTGCGACCACCTCGACGGCATCCTCTATCCGATGCGCATCCGCGACTTGACGAAATTCGGCTTCAACGAGGCGCTGTTCCCGGGGCAGGACCTGCCGCGCGAGACCTGAGACGGATACGGAGGAGAAACGCATGAACGACGTGGCAACGGGGATTTCGGGCTGGATCGACGCGGCCAGGTCGGTGCAGGCCGATACGGTGGCGCTGCGGCGCGCAATCCACGCCGAGCCCGAGCTCGGACTGCAGACGCCGAAGACGATGGCCAAGGTGCGCGCCCGGCTCGACGGGCTGCCGCTCGAGTGGCAGACGGGCCCCTCGACCAGCGGTGCGGTCGCGCTCCTGCGCGGCGGGCGGCCCGGGCGGACCGTGCTGCTGCGCGGCGACATGGATGCGCTGCCGATGCCGGAGGACACGGGCCTGCCGTTCAGCTCCACGGTCAAGAACGCGATGCACGCCTGCGGCCACGACTCGCACACCGCCATGCTGGCGTCGGCCGCGCAGCTGATGTGTGCCCGGCGCGAGTCGCTCGCGGGCGGCATCGTGTTCATGTTCCAGCCGGGCGAGGAGGGCTGGCACGGCGCCAGACTGATGATCGACGACGGCCTGCTCGCGGACCCGGCGCCGGAGGCGGCGTTCGCGCTGCACGTCATGCCCAACGCGCCGGCGGGCTCGTTCGGCGCCCGGCCCGGGCCGATGCTCGCCTCGGCCGACGAGCTGCGCGTGCGCGTGCGCGGCAAGGGCGGCCACGCCTCGATGCCGCACGACACCATCGATCCGGTTCCGGTCGCCTGCGAAATCGTCACCGCCCTGAACGTGTTCGTCACCCGCCGCATCAATGTCTTCGATCCGGCGGTGGTGACCATCGGCAGGATCGAGGGCGGCTCCACCGACAACGTGATCCCCGAATCGGCGAGCCTGCTCGGCACCATCCGCACCCTGTCGGAGACGACGCGCGCGGCGGTGCACGCGGGCATCGCGCGCGTCGCCGAAAACGTCGCGCGCGCGCACGAGTGCGAGGCCGAGGTGGAGATCGAGCGCGGCTTCCCGGTGACGGTGTGCGACGCGCGCGCCGTGCTCCTCGCCGAGCGCGCCATCGCGGGCCTGTTCGGCCAGGAGGCGTGGCAGACCATGGACGCGCCGCTCATGGGCGCGGAGGACTTCTCCTATGTCCTGCAGCGCGTGCCGGGGGCGATGGTGCTGCTCGGGGTGTGCCCGGAGGGGCAGATCTGGCGCAGCGCCTGCCCCTGCCACTCGAACCGGATGGTGATCAACGAGGCGATGCTCGCGCGCGGGGTCGCGGCGCACTGCGCGATCGCCGAGCGCTTCCTGCAGCGCGGACTCGAATAGCCGGCGGGACGGCGCTCAGATCTGCAGCTCGGCGAGCAGCTCCTGCTCGAGCCTCAGCACGGTCTTGGAATCGGCCAGCGCGGCGCCCGAGATCAGGAACACGTCCTCGGCGCGGTCGCCGAGCGTGTTGATCTTGGCGGAGTGCAGGTTGACACGATACCCGGATAGCTTCAGCGCCACGCGGTAGAGCAGGCCCGGGCGGTCGCTCGCGACGACGGTGAGCGCATGGTAGGCGCCGCGCTCGTCGGGGCGGATATCGACCGCGGGCGGGATCGGGAAATGACGCACGCGCCGCGACAGGCGCCCGCCGCGCGGCGGCGCGAGCGGCGCCGCGGACTGCAGCTCGGCGGCCAGCCCGTTCTCGATCAGCGCCATCAGGTCGCGGTAATGGTGGCCCGATCCCTGGCCCATCACCACGAAGGTGTCGAGCGCATAGCCGTTGCGCGTGGTGTGGATCTTGGCCTCGACGATGTTGTAGCCGGAGCGCTCGAAGTAGCCGCAGATGCGCGCGAACAGCGCCTCGCGGTCCGGGGTGTAGATCATCACCTGCAGGCCCTCGCCGAAGGGCGCCAGGCGCGCGCGCACCACCGGCACCGAGGTGTCGACGCGGTAGTGCAGATTGCGCGTCTGCCAGGCGATCTCCTGCGCGTCGTGGCGCAGGAAGTAGGCGGTATCGAGGCTGGCCCACAGCCGCTCCTGGACGGAGTCCGACAGCGCGTACAGGCGCAGCAGGCGCGAGGCCTCGGCCTGCTTGTCCGCGACCACGGTCTCGAGCTGCGGCGCTTCCCCGGAGAGAATGCGGCGCGCCATGCGGAACAGGTCCTCGAGCAGCTTCGCTTTCCAGGCGTTCCAGACTTTCGGGCTGGTGCCGCGGATGTCGGCTACGGTGAAAAGGTAGAGGGCGACCAGGCGCCGCTCGCCGCCCACCGTTTGCACGAACGCCCGCACCACCGCGGGATCGTCGAGGTCCTGCTTCTGCGCCACCGAAGACATGGTGAGGTGGTGCTCGACCAGGAACGCCACCAGCTCGGTGTCCTCGCGTGCCAGGCCATGGCGGCGGCAGAAGCGCCGCGCATCGGCAGTGCCGAGCAGCGAGTGGTCGCCGCCCCGGCCCTTGGCGATGTCGTGGAACAGCGCGGCGATGTAGAGCAGCCAGCGGTGCTCGAAGCCGCTCATCAGCTGGCTGCAGAGCGGGAACTCGTGCGCGAACTCCGCCATGGTGAAGCGGCGCAGGTTGCGCAGCACCATCAGGATGTGCTGGTCGACGGTGTAGACGTGATACAGGTCGTGCTGCATCTGGCCGACGATGCGGCCGAACTCGGGCATGTAGCCGCCCAGCACGTCGTACTGGTTCATGCGGCGGAACTCGTGCACGATGCCGCGCGGCTGCTGCAGGATGCCGAGGAACAGCAGCCGCGCCAGCGGGTCGCGGCGCAGGCGGGCGTCGAGCCGGCGGCGCGCGCGCCACAACGCGCGCAGGGTCGCGGCGCTCATGCCGCGCAGCTCGCCGTGCTGCTGCATCAGCAGGAAGCTCTCCAGGATTGCACGCGGCTCGCGCTCGAACAGATCTTCCCGCCGCGCCTCGAGCAGCGTGCCGCGCGCCTGGAAGCGCTCGTTCAGCGCCCGCGGCGCGCCTTGCGGCGCGGAATCGAGCCGCGCCTCCAGGTTCTGCAGCAGGATCGTATTGAGCTGGGTGATCGCCTTGGCGTTGCGGTAGTAATCCTGCATCAGGTGCTCGCTCGCGCGCCGCGCCGCGGTGGCAGCGTAGCCGCACTGCCTGGCGAGCGCATCCTGGTAGTCGAACGCGATGCGGTCCTCGCGCCGCCCAGCCAGGTAGTGCAGGCGGATGCGCAGGTCCTGCAGCGCCGATTCGGTGCGTGCCAGCTGCAGCGCCTCGCCGCGCTGCACCAGCCCGTGCCTGTTCAGGTCGCCCCAGCGCGCGCCGATGCCGCAGGCCTGCGCGATCCAGCGGATCACCTGCAGATCCCGCAGGCCGCCCGGCGCCTCCTTCAGGTTGGGCTCGAGCGCGTAGGCGGTGTCGCGGTGCTTGGCGTGGCGCTGCTCCTGCTCCAGCTTCTTCGCCTTGAGGAATGCGGCCGGCTCGACGATGCGCCCGATGGCCTTGAGCAGGCGCCGGGAAAGCGCAGCATTGCCCGCCAGAGGGCGCGCCTCCAGCAGCGAAGTCTCGATCGTGATGTCGGCGCGGGCCAGCTCTACGCAGGCCTCGACGGTGCGCACGCTGTGGCCGATCTCCAGGCCGATGTCCCACAGCCGGCCGATGAGCCGCTCCAGGCGCTCGCGGTCTTCGGCGCCCGGCTCGGCGCCGAGCAGCACCAGCACGTCGACGTCGGAGCAGGGGAACAGCTCGCTGCGCCCGTAGCCGCCGGTGGCGACCAGCGCCATGCCGGACGCGGGGCCCTGCGCCCGCCACAGGTCTTGCAGGGTGCGATCGATCAGGCGCGCGTGCGCGCGCAGCAGCCACGCGGGCGATTTGCCCTTCAGGTAGGCGGCGCGCAGCGCCTCGCGCGACTGGCGCAGCGCAGCGCGCAGATCCTCCACGGCGTTCACGGCGATTGCGGCGCCGGCGGCGTCCCCTGCGAGAGCGTGAGAATCTCGTAACCGCTGTCGCTGACCAGCACCGTATGCTCCCACTGCGCCGAAAGGCTGTGATCCTTGGTGACGATGGTCCAGCCGTCGGCCAGCTCGCGGATCGCCGCCTTGCCGGCGTTGATCATCGGCTCGATGGTGAAGATCATGCCGGGCTCGAGGCGCAGCCCGGTCGCGGGCTTGCCGTAGTGCAGGACCTGCGGCTCCTCGTGGAACTTGCGCCCGATGCCGTGGCCGCAGAACTCGCGCACCACCGAAAAGCCGCGCCGCTCGGCGTGGGCCTGGATCGCGGCCCCGACGTCGCCGAGCTGCGCGCCGGGACGCACGCTGCGGATGCCGTGCCACATGCACTCGTAGGTGACCTCGACCAGGCGGCGTGCCTGTATGCCCGGCTCGCCGACGTAGAACATGCGGCTCGAGTCGCCGTGAAAGCCGTCCTTGATGACCGTGATGTCGATGTTGAGGATGTCGCCCTGCTTGAGGACGCGCTCGCCCGGCACTCCGTGGCACACCTGGTGGTTCACCGAAGTGCAGATCGATTTCGGGAACGGCTTGTAGCCCGGCGGGGCGTAGTTGAGCGGCGCCGGGACCGTGCCCTGAACCCCGACCATGTAGCTGTGGCAGAGGTCGTTCAGCTTGCCGGTCGTGACGCCGGGCTTCACATGCGGCGCGATGTAGTCGAGCACTTCGGCCGCGAGCCGGCCGGCGACCCGCATCTTCTCGATCTCTTCCTGTGTCTTGATGACGACCGACATCCGCTGCCCGGGAAAACCGCTGATTATGCTAGAATTTCGGCCTGGTTTTGGCATTTGCCCTGACCAAATTTCCCGCCCGGCGTCTTAGGGTGCCCCCGAGCGATTGAAGCGGGGGTGCAAGTGACCGGCGCGGCAGACCCTTTAACCCTAACTGGAGTAAGTGATGTCAGTGACGATGCGTCAAATGCTTGAGGCGGGGGTCCATTTCGGCCATCAGACCCGCTACTGGAACCCGAAGATGGCACCTTACATCTTCGGCCATCGCAACAAGATCCACATCATCAACCTCGAGAAGACCCTGGCGCTGTACCAGGAGGCACTGAAGTTCGTGCGCCAGCTGGCGGCGAACAAGGGCTCGATCCTGTTTGTCGGCACCAAGCGCCAGGCGCGCGAGATCGTTCACGAGGAGGCGGTGCGCTGCGCGATGCCGTACGTCGACCACCGCTGGCTTGGCGGCATGCTGACGAACTTCAAGACCGTGAAGCAGTCGATCAAGCGGCTCAAGGAAATGGAGGCGATGGCGCAGGACGGCTCGCTCGAGCGCATGTCGAAGAAGGAGGCGCTCGGCATCCAACGCGAGTTGGCGAAGCTGCAGCGCTCGCTCGGCGGCATCAAGGATCTCGCCAGCCTGCCCGATGCGCTGTTCATCATCGACGTCGGCTACCAGAAAGGCGCGGTGGCGGAAGCCGGCAAGCTCGGCATTCCGGTGGTCGCGGTGGTCGACACCAACCATTCTCCCGACCGGATCGCGTACGTGATCCCCGGCAACGACGATTCGAGCCGCGCGATCCGGCTGTACGCGCGCGGCATCGCCGACGCGGTGCTGGAAGGGCGCTCGCAGGCGGTGGAAGAGGTTGTCTCGGCCTCGCGCGACGAGTTCGTCGAGGTGGACGAGGAAGGCGGGCGCTGAATCCGGCCCTGCCGGGGCGCGCGAACGGGGCCTCGCCGGGCCCCTTTTTTCAAACTGGAACATTCAAGGGAATTCGCATCGCATGGCTGAGATCAGCGCGAGCCTGGTGAAGGAGCTGCGCGAGCGGACCGGGCTCGGAATGATGGAATGCAAGCGGGCGCTCGCGGAGGCGAACGGCGACCTCGAGAAGGCCGAGGAGGTCCTGCGCATCAAGAGCGGCGCCAGGGCGAGCAAGGCGGCCGGCAGGATCGCGGCCGAAGGGGTGATCGGCGCCTGGCTTGCGGCCGACGCGAAGCTCGCAGCGATGGTGGAGGTCAATTGCGAGACCGACTTCGTGGCGAAGAACGACGCTATCCTGGCATTCGCCGACGAGCTCGCCGAGGCAGTGGCG
>JACOVA010000096.1 GCA_016177575.1 Betaproteobacteria bacterium | reverse complement strand
CCTCGCGCACCGCTTCGGCATCACGCGCGAGCAGATGGACGCTTTTTCCGTCCGATCTCATAAAAGAGTTTGCAGCGCCCAGGATGCCGGCCATCTTGCGTCCGGCGGCGGCGAGGTGGAGGCGCTCTACGACCGAGAAGGCAGCACCTATCCGCTCGACGACGGCGTGCGGCGCGACTCCTCGATGGAAAACCTCGCCAAGCTCAAGCCCTTCTTCGACCGCAAGTACGGCAACGTCACGCCCGGCAACAGCTCGCAGATCACCGACGGTGCCGCCTGGCTGATTCTTGCGTCCGAATCCGCCGTTTCCAGGTTCAATTTGAATCCCATCGGCGCGATCCTGGATTCGCAGTGGGCGGGCCTCGATCCGGCGCAGATGGGCCTGGGACCCGTGCACGCCTCGACGCCGATCCTCAAGCGCCATGGCCTCAGGCTCGACGGCCTGGACTACTGGGAGATCAACGAGGCCTTCGCCGCGCAGGTGCTGGGGTGCTTGGCCGCGTGGAAGGACGCCACGTACTGCAGGGAGCAGCTCGATCTCGATGCGCCGATGGGCGAGCTCGACCAGGAGAAGCTGAACGTCGACGGCGGCGCCGTCGCGCTCGGACACCCGGTAGGCGCTTCAGGGGCGCGCATCGTCCTGCATATGCTGAAACTCCTGAAACGAAAGAACGCAAAGCGCGGCATGGCGACGATCTGCATCGGCGGCGGCCTGGGCGGCGCCATGCTGGTCGAAGCCGCCTGAGGGGAAAGCATGGATCGCGCAAAGACCATCTACAAGCACTGGCGCCACGAGCAGGACGCGCAGGGCCTCGTCTGGGTCACGTTCGACCGGCAGGGAGAGTCAGCGAATACATTTTCGCGGGATGCGGTCCGGGAACTGGATGCGATCTTGGACGAGATCGGGATCGCGGCCCCGAAGGGGCTGGTGATTCGCTCGGGCAAGGAGAGCTTCATCGCCGGCGCCGATGTCAACGAGTTCGTCAATTTCAAGAGCGCCGAGGAAGCGGCCTCGTTCGTGAAGCTCGGCTGGGACGTGTTCCAGAAGCTGCGCGACCTGCCCTTCCCCACCACCGCGATGATCAACGGCTTTTGCATGGGCGGCGGGCTCGAGCTCGCGCTCGCCTGCCGCTACCGTGTGGCGCTCGATGATCCCAAGGTGCGATTCGCGTTTCCCGAGGTGATGCTGGGCATCTGGCCGGTCTGGCACGGGCTGCAGTGGCTGCCGAAGCGCGTCGGCCCGGTCGCGGCCTTCGACCTGCTCCTCACCGGCAAGGCCGTGGACGCGAAGCGCGCCAGGCGCATGGGCCTGGTGGACCAGGCGGTGCCGCTGCGCATTCTGGAGAACACGGCGCGCATGGTGACCCTCGAGGCCCCGGCGCAGCGCGAGCTGCCGCTGCTGCAGAAGTTCTTCCTGTCGTTCCGCGGCTTGTTCGCCTCCCAGGCGCGCAAGCAGGTCGCGAAGAAGGCGCGCCGCGAGCATTACCCGGCGCCGTACGCGATCCTCGACGCCTGGGTGAAGTACGACGGTGATCCGCTCGTAAATCCGGACGACCCCGATACCTCGATCAAGGCGCTGTTCGCGCACTCGACCACGCGCAACCTGATCCGCATCTTCTTCCTGCAGGAGAAGATGAAGGGCCTCGCCAAGGGCGCGGGCTTCAAGGCGAAGCATGTGCACGTGGTGGGCGCCGGCGTGATGGGCGGCGACATCGCGGCGATCTGCGCCATGCGCGGCATCACGGTGACGCTGCAGGACACCGCGCCCGAGCGCATCGCCCCCGCGGTGAAGCGCGCCGCCAGGCTGTTCGCGCGCCGCCTACGCGACCCGCGGCGCGAGCGCGACGCGATGGACCGGCTGATCCCGGACGTTTCCGGCGCCGGCGCCGCGAAGGCGGACGTGATCATCGAGGCGATCTTCGAGAACCTGGAGGCCAAGCGCGCGCTGTTCGCGAAGCTCGAGGCGGCAGCCAGGCCGGACGCCGTGATCGCCTCGAACACCTCGAGCCTGAAGCTTTCGGATATCGCGGCGGGATTCAGGAATCCGTCACGGCTGGTGGGAATTCATTTCTTCAATCCCGTCCCGCAAATGATGCTGGTTGAGGTCGTCAACGCGCCCGACTCGAACCCCGATTCCATAAAGAACGCCCTTGCGTTCGTGCGCCAAGTCGACAAGCTGCCGCTGCCGGTGAAGGATTCGCCCGGCTTCCTGGTGAACCGCGTGCTCGGGCCGTACATGCAGAACGCCTTCCGCATGCTCGACGAGGGCACGAAGCCCGAGACGATCGACGCGGCGATGGAGGAGTTCGGCATGCCGATGGGCCCGATCGAGCTCGCCGACACCGTCGGCCTCGACATCTGCCTGCACGCGGGCAAGCAGCTCGCGAAGAAGGGCGCGGGCGCACCCGGCGGCGCGGCCGCCGGCCAACCAGATGTCGAGGCGCCGCAGATCCTGCTCAACAAGGTCGCGCTCGGGCAGCTCGGCCGCAAGACCGGCCAGGGCGTCTACCGCTGGGAGAAGGAC
This sequence comes from Betaproteobacteria bacterium, assembly GCA_016177575.1. Lineage (GTDB taxonomy): Bacteria > Pseudomonadota > Gammaproteobacteria > Burkholderiales > SG8-39 > RBG-16-66-20. Next base: position 31,641 of record JACOVA010000096.1, on the reverse strand, counting down.
AAGCCGGTCAAGGGCCAGCCGGGCGCCTTCGACCAGGCGCTGGTCAGCTCGCTCATCGAGCCCTATCTCGCCGAGGCCCAGGCGGTGCTCGCCGAGGGCATCGTCCCCGACGCCGAGCTGATCGACGCCGGCCTCATCTTCGGCACCGGCTTCGCGCCCTTCCGCGGCGGACCGCTGCACTACCTCGCCGGGCGCAAGAAGTAGTCGCGCGATGGGCAAGGCCTCGCACCAGCCGCCCGGCCTCGCGCTGCCCGCGGGCAAGATTCCGGCGCTGCGCGTGGTGCCGATGCCGGCCGACGCCAACCACAACGGCGACATCTTCGGCGGCTGGATCATGGCGCAGGTCGACGTCGCGGGAGGAACCGTCGCCGGCCGCGTCGCGCGCGGGCGCGTCGCCACGGTGGCGGTGAACTCGTTCGTGTTCAAGCAGCCGGTGCAGATCGGCGACGTGCTCTCGCTGTACGCCGACGTGGTGCGCGTCGGCAACACCTCGATCACCATCAACGTCGAGGTGTACGCCGAGCGCGGGCGCGCCGAATCGAGGGTCGTGAAGGTGACCGAGGCGACGCTCAGCTACGTCGCCATCGACCGCGCCGGCAGGCCGCGCGCGGTGCCGAAGGCCTAGCAGGGAAGACGGGGCCCCTCCCCGTCTAAGCGAGGCCGGGAAAGAGCTTTGTCAGGCCCTCGGCCATGGTCTGCACCGCCATCGCTGCGAGCAGCAGCCCGAGGATCCGCGTCGCGACGTTGAGGCCGGTAGTGCCCATGCGCGCCGCGATGCGGTGCGCCGCGCGCAGCGCCGCCCACGAGACCACGCACACCACGGCGATGCAGACGATGATCGCGATCTGGTGCGCGGCCGCGCCGCCCTCGACGGCGATGATCGCGGTGCTGATCGCCCCCGGCCCGGCGAGCAGCGGAATGGCGAGCGGCACCACGCCCGAGACCTCGCCCGCCTCGAGCTCGCGCGCCTCGTCGCGCGACTGGCGCACGCCGCCCGCCTGCGCGTTGAGCATCGCGAGCGCCATCAGCAGCAGCACCAGGCCGCCGCCGACGCGAAACGCGGGCAGGCTGGCGCCGATCAGATCGAGCAGGGCCTCGCCCGCGAACGCCGCGCCGGCGAGCACGGCGAAGACCGTGAGGGCGACGGTGCGCGCGAGGCCGGCGCGCTCGGCCGCGCCCTGCGCCGAAGTGAACGAGAGGAAGAACGGGACGGCGAGAAACGGGTCGACGACCGCGGTCAGCGTGACGACGAAGCGCAGGTAGTCGCCGAGCGGCGCGAGGCCCTGCATCGGCTCACTGCTTCGCCTGCGCGGCCGCGAGCGCCTGCCGCGCCGCCTTGTTGTCCGCGTTTACGCGGGCGAACGCCGGGCGCTCGCCCAGCATCTTCAGGTAGCCCTTCACCTGCGGGACTTCCTCGAGCGCATCGCGCCCGTAGGCGAGCTTGGTGGCGGCGGAGACGAGCGGCAGGTGCACCGCGGCCGCGCAATCGGCGAGCGTGAGCTCCTTGCCGGCGATGAACGGATCGAACTTCGCCAGAGCCTTGAACGCGCGCATGCCCTTGGCAAGGTCCTTGCGCACGTTCTCCTTGGTCTCGTCGGAGACCTTGCCCCCGAAGAACACCTCGCGGTACAGCCGCCGCACCACCAGCTCCATGTGCAGCTCCATCACCGTGACCAGCTCGCGCACCTTGGCGCGCGCGACCGGGTCCTTCGGCAGCAGCGGCTTCTGCGGAAAGGCTTCCTCGAGGTACTCGAGGATCACCTCCGATTCGCACAGCCGCGTCCCGTCCAGCTCGACGTAGGGCACCTTGCCCATCGGACTCTTCGCGAGGTATGCCTCGTCCTGAGAGGGCTTGACGTCGGCAGCTTCCTCGAACGGCACGCCCTTCTCGAGGAGCGCGATGCGCACCTTGTTGTGGTAGTTGCTGAGGTGAAAGCCGCAGAGCTTGATCATCTCTCCTCCCGGGGACGGTGGCATTATAGGCGCCGTGACCGAGAAAGACCCCGGATTCATCACCGACCTGGCCGCGGAAACCTCCTACGGCGGATACCTCCGGCTGAGAGAGCTGTTCTCGGCGCAGCAGCCGCGATCGGCACACCACGACGAGATGCTGTTCATCATCCAGCACCAGACTGCGGAGCTGTGGATGAAGCTGCTGGTGCACGAACTCGGCGCGGCGATCGCGAACGTGCGATCGGACGCGCTCGCGCCCTGCTTCAAGATCCTGGCGCGCGCCAAGCAGGTACAGCGCCAGCTCTTCGAGCAATGGGCGGTGCTGGAGACTCTCACCCCCACCGAATACGCGCGCTTCCGCGACGTGCTCGGGCCGGCTTCCGGGCTGCAGTCATACCAGTTCCGGGCGATCGAGTTTCTCCTCGGCAACAAGAACGCGAAGCTGCTGGATCTGTTCCGCTACGACCCGCCGATTCACGCCTGGCTCAAAGGGCTGCTCGAAGCCCCGTCCCTCTACGACGAGTTCCTCCGCCATCTCGCGCGCCGCGGCATGGCTGTCCCGCCGGAGCGCGTCGAGCGCGACTGGACGCAGCCCTACCGCAGGCACGCGGGCGTGACCGCCGTGTTCACGACGATCTACGAGCAGCCCGAGAGGCACTGGGATGCCTACGACATGTGCGAGAAGCTGGTCGATGTCGAGGAAAACTTCCAGCTCTGGCGCTTCCGCCACGTCAAGACCGTAGAGCGCGTGATCGGCTTCAAGCGCGGCACGGGCGGGACCGCGGGGGTCGCGTTCCTGCGCAAGACGCTCGAGGCGGCGCTGTTCCCGGAGTTGATCGACGTGCGCACCGAGATCGGCGCGCGATGATCGATGGCGCACTCACCGAGGAGGCGCTGCGCCGCGCCGTCTGGCCGCAATTCGCGCGCGCGCGGCGCCAAGACTACGTCTACCTCGCCAACCACTCGCTCGGCCGGCCGCCCGACCGCATGGCTGAGGACGTCTCCGCCGCGCTCGAGGCCTGGTACCGCGACATGGGCGGGGCGTGGGACCTGTGGCTCGCGCAGCGCGAGCGTTTCCGTGCCCTCACCGCGCGTCTGGTCGGCGCGCCGCGCGCCGACTGCATCGTGCCGAAGACGAGCGCGGGCCAGGGCCTGCGCGCGGTGCTCAACGCTCTTCCCGGCAGGCCGCGCGTAGCGACCACCGACGCGGAGTTCGATTCGCTCGACTTCATCCTGCGCGTCTACCGCGAGAATGGTCGCATCGAGCTGAGGATCACGCCCTGGCGCGCGCTGTCGGTGGCAAACGCCGACCTGGTCGTGGTCTCGAGCGTCCTGTTCCGCAGCGGCGAGATCGTCTCCAGCCTCGGCAAGCTCGTCCGCGCCGCGCACGCCGCCGGCGCCTTGGTGCTGCTCGACGTGTACCACCACGCGGGGGTGCTGCCGCTCGATCTCGGCGCGCTCGAGGCCGACTTCGCCGTCGGCGGCTCCTACAAGTACACGCGCGGCGGCCCCGGCGCCTGCTGGCTCTACGTGCGGCCCGGCCTGGCCGAGACGCTGCGCACGCTCGACACCGGCTGGTTCGCGAAGCGCGATATGTTCCGCTACGAGCGCCCGGAGCCGCCGCAGTTCGGACCGGGAGGCGACGCGTGGCTCGAATCGACCCCGCCGGTGCTAGCGCCGGCGCAGGCGCTCGCGGGCCTGGACCTGACGCTCGACCTGGGCGTGGATCGGCTGCGCGCCTACAGCCTGCGGCAGAAGGCGCGTCTCGCGCAGCTGCTCGAGGCGCAGGGCCTGCAGTGCGAAGGCGCGGGCGAGGACCACGGCGCCTTCCTCACGCTCGCGAGCGCCGACGCGCCGGGGCTCGCCGAGCGGCTCGCGGCGTGCGGCATCCGGGTCGACGCGCGCGGCGAGCGGCTGCGGCTGTGCCCCGATATCCTCAACGCCGACGCGGAGCTGGAGCGCGCCGCGCGCGAGCTAGGCGCGCTTTTTCGTCGCTAGCGCCTCGGCGATCGAGGTCTGCTCGGCGATCTCCTGCTTGGCGATGGCGTTGCGGTGCACCTCGTCGGGGCCGTCGGCGAAGCGCAGCGTGCGCGCGTGCGCGTACATGTTGGCGAGTCCGTAGCGGTCGGTGACGCCGCCGCCGCCGTGCACCTGCATCGCCCAGTCGATCACCTGGCAGGCCATGGTCGGCGCCAGCACCTTGATCATGGCGATCTCCTTGCGCGCCACCTTGTTGCCGACGGTGTCCATCTTCCAGGCGGCGTGCAGCACCATGAAGCGCGCGCTGTCGATCATGATGCGCGCTTCCGCAATGCGCTCGCGCGTCACGCCCTGCTCGGCGATGGTGCGGCCGAAGGCGACGCGCTGCGTCGCGCGCTTGCACATCTTCTCCAGCGCGCGCTCGGCCTGGCCGATCAGGCGCATGCAATGGTGGATGCGCCCCGGCCCGAGGCGCCCTTGCGCGATCTCGAAGCCGCGCCCTTCGCCGAGCAGGATGTTGGCGGCCGGGACGCGCACGTCCTTGAATTCGATCTCCATGTGGCCGTGCGGCGCGTCGTCGTAGCCGAAGACGTTGAGATGGTGGAGGATCGTGATGCCCGGCGTGCCGGCGGGCACCAGGATCATCGACTGCTGGCTGTGGCGCGAAGCGTGCTCGGGGTTGGTCTTGCCCATGACGATGTAGAGCTTGCAGCGCGGGTCGCCGGCGCCCGAGGACCACCACTTGCGCCCGTTGATCACGTAGTCGTTGCCGTCGCGCCTGATCTGCATCTGGATGTTGGTGGCGTCGGAGGATGCCACTGCGGGCTCGGTCATGAGAAACGCGGAGCGGATCGCGCCGCGCAGCAGCGGCTCCAGCCATTGCGTCTTCTGCTCCTCGGTGCCATAGCGCTCGATCGTCTCCATGTTGCCGGTGTCCGGCGCCGAGCAGTTGAACACTTCGGCGGCCCATGACACGCGCCCCATGATCTCGCACAGCGGCGCGTACTCGAGGTTCGACAGGCCTTCCGGCGCGCGCGCCGAGTGCGGCAGGAACAGGTTCCACAGCCCGGCCTTGCGCGCCAGCGGCTTGAGCTCCTCGATCACCGGCACCGGCTCCCAGCGCTTGTCGCCCCGCGTGTGCGCGTAGTACTTCGGCTCGTTGGGATAGATGTGCTCGTCCATGAACGCCTTGAGGCGCATCTGCAATTCCTTGACCTTCGGCGAATGCTCGAAATCCATGTCAGCTCCTTTACGCGGCCCTTTTCAGTATTCCCTCGACCTGCTGCCATCCCAGCTCCGCCATGACGCGGGCGCGCGCGCCGGCCTCGGCGGCGTGGCTCGACGCCGCGGTGCCGTCCAGCGCCCGCTTGGCGATTCCCTGCAGGATGGCGGCGATGCGAAACAGGTTGTACGCCATGTAGTAGTCCCACACCGAGGGCTCGACTGCCTTGCGGCCGACCCGGCGGCAGTAGGCCTCGACATACTGCGACTCGCCCGGAATACCGAGTTGCGCCAGGTCAAGGCCGGCGATGCCGCGGAACTGCCCCGGCGGGATGTGCCAGCTCATGCAATGGTAGGCGAAGTCGGCCATCGGATCACCGAGCGTCGACAGCTCCCAGTCGAGCACGGCGAGGATGCGCGCCTCGGTCGGGTGGAAGATCGTGTTGTCGAGCCGGTAGTCGCCGTGCACCACCGTGGTCTCGTCGCCCGGCGGCAGGTTCTGCGGCAGCCAGGCGATCAGCCGGTCCATGGCCTCGATCTTCGCGGTCTCGGAAGCGAGGTACTGCTTGGTCCAGCGCCCGATCTGGCGCCCGATGTAGCTGCCCGGCTTGCCGAAGCCCTCGAGGCCGAGCGCGCGATAGTCGAGCGAATGCAGCAGCGCGATGACGCGGTTGAGCTCGTCCCAGATCGCGAAGCGCTCGCCCTTCGACATGCCCGGCAGCGACTGGTCCCACAGCACGCGTCCGTCGACGCAGTCCATGACGTAGAACGCGGTGCCGATGACCGAGTCGTCCTCGCACAGCAAGCAGGGCTTCGCCACCGGGAAGCCGACCTTGTGCAACGCGCTGATGACGCGGAACTCCCGATCCACGGCGTGCGCCGAGGGCAGCAGCTTGCCCGGGGGTTTCCTGCGCAGTGCGAAGCGCTCGCCGCCGGCGCTGATACGGTAAGTCGGATTGGACTGCCCGCCCCTGAACTGCTCGACTTCGAGCGGCCCGCGCAAGCCCTCGATGCGCTCCCGCAGGAACGCTTCCAGGCGCGCCTGATCGAATCGATGGCGCTCCTCGACCGGCTTGACGCCGATGAATTGATCTGACATGGGGCCGGGGAAGCTTACTATAGAATTTCCACCATGAACGCATCGAAAAAGCGCTTTCACGTCGATCACCTGAAAGCCGCGAAATTCAAGCGGCGCGGCCTCAGGAACTACTTCGAATACCGCGACCTCGGCATCCGCAAGGCCTCGCGCGGCAAGGTGGTCGCGCACGTGATCCGCGCGCGCCCGGGCAAGGCGCCGCACGGCCAGTGGCACCGGCACGACTGCAAAGTCCAGTTCGTCTACGTGCTGAAGGGCTGGGCGGTGTTCGAATACGAAGGCGTCGGCAGGGTGCGCATGAAGGCGGGCAGCTGCTTTTACCAGCCGCCCGGCATCCGTCACCGCGAAATCCGGCATTCGAACGACCTCGAGATGATCGAGGTCGTTTCGCCCGCCGACTTCAAGACCGTTTCGCTGGAGAAGCCTCGAGCCAGAAAGTCACCGGCCCGTCGTTCACGAGGCTGACTTTCATTTCGGCACCGAAGCGACCCGTCTTTACTCCGGAAACTCCCTTTTCGAGATGGAAGACGAAACGGCCAAACATCTGCTCGCCCTGCTCGGGCGATGCTCCCCTGGAAAAACCCGCTCGCGTGCCAGATTTCGTATCGGCAACCAGCGTGAATTGCGGCACGGCAAGGATTTCGCCTTTGAGATCCAGCAGCGAAAGATTCATTTTGCCTGCGGCGTCCGGGAAGATGCGATAGCCGAGCACGCGCTCGGCGAGGCGCTCGGCCTCGGCCTCGGCGTCGCCGCGCTCGACGCCGATGAGCGCCAGGATGCCGCGCCCGATCGCGCCGACAGTTTGCCCGCCGATCTCGACGCGGGCCTCGGCGACCCGTTGAATCAGTGCTATCACGCGAGCGTGATCAAAAAGCTCAAGCGATGATGTCGGGGATCAGCCGGTCGCGCAGCCGGGCGATCGAATCCTTGAGGAAAAGCTTGCGCTTCTTCAGGCGGCGCAGCTGCAGCTGGTCCTGGCTGGGGTGCTCGGACAGCCGGGCGATGACATCGTCGAGGTCGTGGTGCTCGATCTCGAGGGCCACGATGCGCGCCTCGATCAACGCGCGCTCCTCATCGGTCAGCGACTGGTTTCCCAACAGCTTCCCTTTCCAGGATCCCGTGACGCGGAATGGACTTACTTCCGTTTCCTGACCAAGTTTTTCAGATGCCCGCGCCGCCGGGCGTGACAAAGTTCACCGCCCGCTGCGCTCGCTTCACGCATCCTATAATACTGCGCAGGGGAAGGGAACGGCGCAGCGCCGCCATGCGTCGCAACGATCACGACGTCACCGACAGGATCCGCACCACCGACCTGCAGCAGGTTGCCGGGGAGGTGCTGCGCCTGTACCGCGGGCTGTACGACGGCACGCCCGCGGGGGCGATCGAGCGCGCGTTCGCCGATCTCGGGCGCCTGTACCGCGGCGAGCACCCGCAGTACCTGCCCTGCGACACCGAGTATCACGATATCCAGCACGTGCTCGACGTCACGCTCGCCATGGCGCGCCTGATGGACGGCTACGAGCGCAGCCGCGAAGTAACGCGCGCGCGCGTTGGCGACTCGCCCGCGCTGCCCGCTGCATGCTTCTCGCTCGGCGTGGTCACCGCGCTGTATCACGATTTCGGCTACCTGAGGCGGCGCGGCGACCGCCGTCACCGCTACGGAGCCGAATACACGATCACCCACGTCTCGCGCGGATCGCGGCACCTGCACCACTACCTGCCGCGTATCGGCTTGAGGCGCTATGCGAAGGTGGGCGCGACGCTGGTGCATTACACCGGCTACGAGCGCCCGGCCGAGACGATCCCGGTCAACGACACACTGTTGCGCCGCGTCGGCCACATGCTCGGCACTGCCGACATCATCGCCCAGATGGCCGACCGCTGCTACCTCGAGAAATGCCGCGACCGGCTGTACCCGGAGTTCGTGCTCGGGGGGCTCACGCGCAGGAAGCTCCCCGGCGGCAAGACGCAGGTGCTGTTCAGCTCGGGCGACGACCTGGTGCGCAAGACGCCCGGCTTCTACATGAACGCCGCCAAGCGCCTCGATCTGCAGCTCGCGCGCGCCTACGAGTACGCCGAGCGCCATTTCCGCGGGCAGAACCTGTACCTCGAGGAGATGCAGAAGAACGTGCGCTACGCGCAGGCGGTGGCCGATGCGCCGAGCACGCGCATGCTGCGCCGCACGCCGCCCTCGACACTGAAGAACGGCGTCGAGCCCTATCCCAGGGATCTGGTGATCCGCTAGTCAGTAGCTGGGCTTGATGCGGAAGTACTCCAGCCGGTCGATCGATCGGACCGTCACGTCCTTCAGCTGCACGCCCTGCAATACACGCAGCGGCACTTCGACGCCCGCCGCGCCGCGCAGCCAGATCTTGCGGTAGAAGTCGGCGAGCGAGGAGACCTCCTCGTCGCCGACTGCAACCACGATGTCGCCGCTCTTCATTCCCGCCCGCTCCGCGGGCCCTTCGGGCGAAACGCGCGTCACGAACAGGCGCCCGCGCATCTCCTCGGTGTTGACGCCCAGCCACGGCCGCACCGGGCCGGCAGCCCTGCCGCGCGCGATCAGATCCTCGAGGATCGGCTTGAGCAGCTCCACCGGCACGAACATGTTGCCCGGCGATTGCGTGCCGCCGCCTGCGGCATCGCCGACGATCAGCGAGCCCACGCCGAGCAGCTCGCCCTTGGCGCTGATGAGGGAGGCGCCCGACCAGTTCATCACGGGAGGGTAGGTGAAGATCGCCGAATCGAGCAGATATTCCCAGCTGCCCGAGAACGGCCGGCGCGATACCACGTACACCAGGCTCACGCCCTCGCCGCCGTAGCTCGCCGCCATCACCGGCGCGCGCTCGGCGAGCGCGCGCGAATCGCCGAGCGGCAGCGGCTTGCCGGCGAGCGGCGCGAGCAGCCTGAGCACCCCGAAGCCGCTCGCGTGATCGTAGCCGGCGAGCGCGGCGGGGATCGATTTGCCGTCGGCGCCGGTGACCTCGATCGTCTCGGCCTCGATCACCAGGTAGCCGATGGTCGCGACGTAGCCCTCGCGCACCAGAACGCCGGAGCCCTCGCGCAGCGGACCGAGGCTCTGCAGGCTGCGCGCGTTGGGGACGATCTTCGCCTTCACGCGCACGATCGCCGAGAGCGTCTCGTCGGCTTCGCCGTTCGGCTTGGCCTTCTCCTGCGCGGCGGCTGGCCCGGCGAGCGCGGCGAGCGCGACGAACAGCGACAGCAGGCGTGCGATCATGGCGACCTCCCTGTCATGGTGCCCCCACGCTGCCTATTGTGAAGCTGATCACCTGGAACATCCAGTGGTGCCGCGGCGTCGACGGGCGCGTCGACCCGGCGCGCGTGGCGCTCGCCGCGGCGGAGCTGTGCGACCCGGATATCTGCTGCTTTCAGGAGGTTGCGGCGAATTTTTCGGCGCTCGCGGGAAGCTCCGGAGAAAACCAGCCCGAGCTGCTGGCAAGCCAGTTTCGCGGCTACAGCGCGCATTTCGCCTGCGCGGTCGATGTCCACGACGCGAGCGGCGGCAGGCGACGCTTCGGCAACCTGGTCCTGTCGCGCCTGCCGGTGCGCCAGGTGCTGCGCCATTCGCTGCCTTGGCCGCCCGAGCCCGGCGAGCCGAGCATGCCGCGCATCGCGCTCGAGGCGGTGATCGAGGCGCCCTGGGGCCTGGTCAGCGTCACGACGACGCACCTGGAGTACTACTCGGCCGCGCAGCGTTCAGCTCAGGTGGAACGCATTTGCGATCTTGAATCGGAAAGAAATCTTCATGCGAAAGCGAAGCCGGCGACCACCTACTCGTCCGGTCCGTTCCAGCCCTTCCCCCGCCCCGCATCCTCGATCCTGACGGGGGACTTCAACATGCGCCCGGAGGATCCGCTCGTGGCAAGGCTGCGACAGATCTATACCGACGCATGGACGCTGGCGCATCCGGCCGCGGCGCATCCGCCCACCTTTTGCGTGCACGATCGGGAGCACGGCGAGACGCCGTACTGCTGCGACTTCGTGTTCGTGAGCAGGGACCTGTCGGCGCGCGTTGCCTCGGTCGAGGTGAACGCGGATACACGGGTCTCCGATCACCAGCCGGTGATCGTTCGCTTCAGAGACTGAATCCGGGACCGACCACGTTTTTCTGCAGAACGGAAAGACGTGGTCCGTCCCTGTTTTTCTAGGACTTGATCCGGCCTTCGATGCGTGCGCGCAGGGCCTCGATGCGCGCGCGGTTGACGCCGAAGTCGCGCCGGCCGAGGCGCGAGGCCGAGCGCACGTGGATCAGGCCGGCCTTGTCGTCGAAGGCGAGCTCGACGTCGTCGACGAAGCGCATCAGCTTGCTGCGGAACTCGGCGTAGAGGTAGCCGGCCTGGTGGCGGATGACGGTGGCGCGCTGCATGCTTTCCACCGCCTTGCGCGCCGCCGCCATCGCCTCGAGCGCGTTGCCCTTGAACGGGATCGGCGCGATGTAGTGCTCGGCGTCGGCCGCGTCCGCCTGGCTCGAGACGCAGTTGGGCGAGCGCTTGCAGCGCGCCAGCCTGCCGTCCTTCACGCCGAGATTGTCCGGGCGCCTCCAGGAAAACACGGTGTCTCCGGCCGCGGTGACGACGTGCAGCGCAACGCCCGCGACCGCGCCGGCGAGCAGCAGCGCGAGCGCAAGCAGCGCACGTTTCACCATGCAGCGGCCGATGTTACCATCGGCGCAGAAGGAGGTCCGTCATGGCGCAACCCTCGATGCAACAACTCGCCGAGCTGCTGATCGGCATCGCGCGCGCCCAATCTGCGTTGATCCTCGGGCTGGAGAGCGCCATGGGCGGCGTGAAGACGCAGCACATCCTGCCGCAGCTGCAGAATCTCGCGCACCTGCGCGATCATCCCGAGCCCACGCTGATCGACCTCCCGGTGCGCATCCTGCTGACCACGCAGGGGCGCGTTCCGCCGGATCCTGCCGCGGTGGTGCGCGACCTCGAGCGGTTGTTCTCGGGCGCGGCCGCGGCGCCCGCGCCTGCACCGGCAGCGGCTGCGCCTGCGGGCGAATCGCCGCCTGCGCTCGCCTCGACCACCACGCTCGACTTCAGCAAGCCCCCCGCCTAGAAGTCCTTCGGCTCCGGCGGGAAAGACGGCTGCCTCTTCTCGCGCAGCGAGGCGACGCCTTCCTTCGCCTCGGGGCCGGTGAAGCCGAGCATCTCGAGCGCGAGCGACGCGTCGAAGCTCGGGCCGGCCAGGCGCAGCCAGTTGTTGAGGCTGTACTTGGTCCAGCGCAGCGCGGTCTGCGCGCCCGCGGCGAGCTTGCGCGCAACCTCAAGCGCTTTTCCATTGAGTTGATCTTGTTCACAAGCCATTGAGATCAACCCAATCCGCTCGGCTTCCTCGCCCGACACCTGCTCGCACAACAGCAGGTAATACTTCGCCTTCGCCATGCCGCACAGCAGCGGCCAGACGATCGCGGCGTGGTCGCCCGCGGCGACGCCCAGGCGCGTGTGGCCGTCGATGATGCGCGCGTTCTTCGCCGCGATCGAGACGTCGGCCAGCAGTCCCGCCACCAGGCCCGCGCCCACCGCCGGGCCGTGCATGGCCGACACCACCATCTTCGAGCAGTTGATGAGGTTGTAGACCAGGTCGCGCGCTTCGCGCCAGACGCGCGCGCGCGCCTCGAAGTCCTGCGTGATCTGCTCCACCATGGCGAGGTCGCCGCCCGCCGAGAAGCCCTTGCCCGCGCCGCGCAGGATCGCCACCCGCGTCTCCGGATCGCGGTCGATGTCGAGCCAGATGTCGGCCAGCTCCTTGTGCAGGCGGGCGGTGGCGGTCGAGAGCTTGCCGCCCTCCTCGCCCATCACCAGCTCGAGGATGCCGGGCTCGAGCCGGCGCACTTTGAGGTCTTTGTACCTGGAGTAGTCCATGGGGCCATTCTACAATCGGCGCATGCGCACGCCCGACGAACGGTTCGCCAACCTGCCCGGATTTGCGTGGGCGCCGCGCTATCTCGAATGGCGCGGGCTGCGCGCGCACTACCTCGACGAAGGCGGGGGCCGGCGCGCCGACGGGCGCTCCTTTCCGACGCTGCTCTGCCTGCACGGCGAGCCGACCTGGAGCTATCTGTATCGCAGGATGATGCCGCCGTTCCTGGCCGCCGGCTACCGGGTGGTCGCGCCCGACTTCATCGGCTTCGGCAGATCCGACAAACCCGAAGAAGAGGATTTCTACAGCTTCTCAATGCATCGGGATTTTCTTCTCCACCTGCTTGAAGAACTCGACTTGAAAAACGTGACTCTGGCGGTTCAAGACTGGGGCGGCCTGCTCGGGCTGACGCTGCCGATGGAAATGCCCGAGCGCTTCGAGCGCCTGCTCGTGATGAATACCGCGCTCGGCACGGGCGACGTGCCCCTGAGCGAGGGCTTCCTCGCCTGGCGCGCCTACGTCAACAAGAATCCGGCAATCGATTGCGGCAAGCTGCTCGCGCGCACCTGCCCGCACCTGACCCCTGCAGAAGCGGCCGCCTACGAGGCGCCGTTTCCGGATGCGGCGTCCAAGGCGGGCGTGCGCCGTTTTCCGAACCTCGTTCCCGATCGGCCGGATGCGCCGGGCGCCGCGCTCTCGCGCCAGGCGCGCGACTGGCTCGCGAGCGCCTGGAAGGGAGAGTCCTTCATGGCGATCGGCGCCAAGGATCCGGTGCTCGGGCCGCCGGTGATGCGGGCGCTGCGCAACATCATCCGCGGCTGCCCGCAGCCCTGGATCCACGCCGAAGGCGGCCATTTCCTGCAGGAGTGGGGAGAGGACGTCGCGCGCGCAGCGCTCGCACGATGGACGTGACGTTCGACGACGTTGCGCGCGCCCACGAGCGCATCCGCGCGCACGCCAAGCGCACTCCGGTGCTCGCCTCGTCGCAGGTCGACGCGCGCACCGGCGCGACGGTGTTCTTCAAATGCGAGAACTTCCAGCGCATGGGCGCGTTCAAGTTCCGCGGCGCCTACAACGCGCTGTCGCAGCTCTCCGCGCAGCAGAAGCGCCGTGGCGTGATCGCCTACTCCTCCGGCAATCACGCGCAGGCGGTCGCGCTCGCAGGCAGGATGCTGGGCGTGCCGGCGACCATCGTCATGCCCGAGGATGCCCCGCGCGTGAAGCTCGAGGCGACGCGCGGCTACGGCGCCGAGATCGTCACCTACGACCCGAAATCCGCCGCCCGCGACGAGCTGGCCCACAAGCTGGCCGCCGAGCGCGGCCTGAGCGTCATTCCGCCCTACGACCACCCGCACATCATCGCCGGGCAGGGCACCGCGGCGAAGGAGCTGATCGAGGACGCGGGCCTGCTCGACGTGCTGCTCGTCCCCTGCGGCGGCGGCGGCCTGCTTTCCGGCTGCGCCATCGCGGCCAAGCACCTCAACGCGAGCTGCCGCGTGGTCGGCGTCGAGCCCGCCACGGGCGACGATGCGACGCGCTCGTTCCACACCAAGACCTTGCACACGGTGCGCAATCCCGAGACGATCGCCGACGGGGCGCGCACGCCCTCGCTTGGCAGGATCACTTTCCCGCTGGTGATGCGCCACGTCGACGACATGCTCACGGTCACCGACGACGAGCTGCTCAAGGCGATGTTCCTGCTCTGGGAGCGGATGAAGATCGTGGTCGAGCCGACGGGCGCGCTCGCCGCCTGCGCGCTGCTGGAGAAAAAGCTCGACGCCGCGGGCAAGCGCGTCGGCGTCGTGATCTCGGGCGGCAACGTCGACCTCGCCTGGGCGGCCACCCGCCTGCTCGCTATGCCGCGCTGAAGAAGGCGTAGCGCTGCGGGATCTTCGCGTTCTTGGCCGCGTACATGGCGCGGTCGGCGCGCTCGATCAGCGCCTCGCCGTCCCGGGCGTCGTCGGGATAGAGGCTGATGCCGATCGAGCAGGTGACGCGCTCGGTGACGCCGTCGACCGCGAGCGGGAGGCTCACCATGTCGGCGATCTTCTCGGCGATGTAGCCGACGTCCTCGCCGCGGTCGAGCTCGCCGGCGAGCACCACGAACTCGTCGCCGCCGTAGCGCGCCACGGTGTCCGAGCCGCGCACGCTGGTGCGCAGACGCCCGGCGATCGAGCTGAGCGCATGGTCGCCGAAGATATGGCCGCGCTCGTCGTTGAGGCGCTTGAAGCCGTCGAGGTCCACCATCATCACCGCGAGCTTCTTGCGATTGCGCTTGGCGAGCTCGATCGCAAGCGCGAGGCGCTGCTGCATCGACACCCGGTTCGGCAGGCCGGTGAGCGAATCGTGCTGCGCCATGTGGCGCAGCCGCTCGACCCGCCGGTCGCGCTCGCGGACTTCGGCCTGCGCCGCGGCAGTCGCGAGCTCGAGCGAGTTGATGCGGTCGGCCAGTGCGAACGACAGCAGCAGCACGTCGAGCGCGAAGCCGATGTGCAGGCCGTAGACCGTGGCGAAGGTCGACGGCACCAGCGCGAAATTGCGCAGCGCACCGAGCGCGATGAAAGCGAGCAGCGCGCCCCAGGCGAGCAGGAAGAAGCGCGCCGGACGGTAGCCGAGCGCGAGCGCGCGCACGCCGACGTAGATGGCGACGGCCGCCGCCGCCAGCCCGAGCACCGAAAGGGTCCGCAGGATGACGCCGTACTCGAGCAGCCAGCCGCTGGCGGCGAGAATCGCCAGCACCGCGCCGCTGCCCGAGAGCAGCTGCATCAGCCGCCGGCCGCGCGGCGCGGTGCGCGCCATGTCGAGGAAGCGCGAGGCGAACAGGGTCCCGAAGGCGAGCGTAAGCGCCAGGGCGGTCGCCAGGCCATGGTTGGCCCACCAGACGCTCTCGGGCCACAGGTACTCGAATGCCAGGCCGTCGAACGCGAGCAGGAAGGTTCCGAACGCAGCCGCATAGGCCACGTAGTACAGATAGGCGCGGTCGCGCACCGAGAAGTACAGCATCGCGTTGTACAGGGCGAGCGCGGCGACCAGGCCGTAGAACAGTCCCAACAGCAGCTGGGTCTGGCGGTCGCTGCGCTCGAAGGGCTCCGGCCGCCAGAGGTGCAGCGGCACCGTGAGCACGCCGGCAGAGGAAGCGCGCAGGTAGAACTCGTGCGTCCCGGGAGACTGCGGCAGCGTGAAGCGGAATACGTGGCTGCGGCGCTTGACCTCGCGCGCGTCCCAGGGCAGCGTATCGCCGGCGCGCATCTGGCGCCAACCCGCGCCCTGCGGCGCGAAGAAGTCCAGCCGGTCGATGCTCGGGAAGCGCACCTCGAGCAGCAGCTCCTCGCCCGGCCGCGACGCCGCCGGCAGGCGGAAGCGCAGCCACCACGCCGAGCGCGTATAGCCGAAGTTCGGGGTCGCGGACCGGCTGCGCACGAAGCGCGCCGCGGTCTCCGCGCGCCGCACCTGCTCGAGCGAGAGCGCGCCCGCCGGGTCCTCGAGCAGCTCGACATGCAGGCCGATGCGAGCGACGCCCTCGGGTCCGGGCAGCGGCGCAAGCGGCGCATCGCCGCGCGATGCGCCGGCGCAGCCAAGCAGGACGGCGAGCGCGAGCGCGCGCAGCATGCGGGAAATCTTACGCCGCTTTGCTATGATGCGGCGCCGTTTACACTCGCATATCCCGATGTCCGATCTGCCCACGAAAATGCGCTGCATCGAGATCGCCAGGCCCGGTGGTCCGGAAGTGCTCACGCCGGCCGAGCGGCCGCTGCCGGCGCCGAAGCCGGGCGAAATCCTGGTGAAAGTGGCCGCCGCGGGAGTGAACCGTCCCGACGTGCTGCAGCGCATGGGCAGCTACCCGGTGCCGCCGGGCGCATCCGACCTCCCGGGCCTGGAGATCGCGGGCGAAGTGGCGGCCTGCGGCGCCGAGGTCACGAAGTGGAAAGTCGGAGATCGGGTGTGCGCGCTGGTGAGCGGCGGCGGCTACGCCGAGTACTGCGCTGCGCCCGCGGCGCAGGCGCTGCCGGTGCCGCAAGGCCTCTCGCCGGTCGAGGCCGCGTCGCTGCCGGAAACGTTTTTCACCGTCTGGTCGAACGTCTACGACCGCGCGGGGCTCAAGCCCGGCGAATCGCTGCTGGTCCAGGGCGGCTCCTCCGGAATCGGCGTCACGGCGATCCAGATGGCGGCGGCGATGGGCAACCGAGTCTTTGCCACCGCGGGCAGCGACGAGAAATGCGCGGCCTGCCTGCGCCTGGGCGCCGAGCGGGCGATCAACTACCGGACGCAGGACTTCGCCGCCGAAATCCGCTCGGCGACCGGTGGCAAGGGCGTCGACGTGATCCTCGATATGGTGGGCGGAGATTACGCGCCGAGGGAGCTCAAGTGCCTCGCCGACGAGGGGCGGCTGGTTTTCATCGCCTTCCTGCGCGGCCCGAAGACCGAGCTCGACATCAACGAGCTGATGCGCCGGCGCCTGACGCTGACCGGCTCGACGCTGCGGCCGCGCCCGGTCGAGTTCAAGGCCGCGATCGCGCGCCGCCTGCAGGAGCGCGTCTGGCCGCTGATCGAGGCCGGCAGGATCCGGCCGGTGATCCACAGGAGCTTCCCGCTCGCCGAGGCGCGCGCGGCGCACGCGCTGATGGAATCCTCGCAGCACATCGGCAAGCTCGTGCTCACGCTCTAGCGCGGCTCCCGGGTCGCCTCCTCGCGCAGCCAGGCGACGAACGCCGCCACCTCGGGCCGGCCCCCGGCGTTCTTCGACACGATCGCGAAGTAGGCGCGCGCCGGGTCGGCGCTGCGCTTGAACGGCGCCACCAGCTCGCCCGCGGCGAGCGCGTCGCGCACCAGCGCCGTGCGCCCGAGCGCCACGCCGTGCCCGGCGATCGCCGCCGGGACGATCTGCTCGTAGCCGGAGAACACGAGGCTGCCCGCGGGCCGCAGCTCCGGCAGTCGCACCACTTCGAGCCAGCTCTTCCAGTGCAGCCACGGATGGCGCCCCTCGGGATCGTCGAACTGCAGCAGCACGTGGTGGCGCAGATCCTCCGGCTCGCGCAGCGGCCGGCGCGGGTCGTCGCGCAGCTTCGGGCTGCACACGGGGAATACGCGCTCGCCGAACAGGCGCACCGCATTCGGGCCCGCGAGCGAGGCGGGGCCGTGGCGGATCGCGACGTCCAGCCCGTCGCGCTCCAGGTCCTGCACGCGCGCGTCCGCCGCGATGCGCACCTCCACCGCGGGATGCGCGCGCGTGAAGCCGGCGAGCCGCGGAATCAGCCACAGCGCGGCGAACGAGTTCGTGGTCGTGACCGCGAGCGACCTGCGGCCGGTTTGCGCGCGCAGCCGGTCGGTCGCCGAGCGCATGGTCGCGAGCACCTGCGCGGCGGCCGCATAGAGCGACTGGCCCGCCTCGGTGAGCGCGAGCGCGCGGTGCCGGCGCTGGAACAGCTGCACGCCGAGCTGGTCCTCCAGCTCCTGGATCTGGCGGCTCACCGCCGACTGCGTGAGAAACAGCTCCTCGCCCGCGCGCGTGAAGGACAGCAGCCGCGCCGCGGCCTCGAAGCCCTTCAGCAGGTCGAGCGACGGCAGGCGCGGCTGCGGCCGCGCGGCCGAGGATTTCACATTACCTTTTTGCATGCCAGACCTGAGAATTTCCCGTTTGAGACCCAGGCGACAAGGATGCATGATACGCATGTCAAACGCAAGGAGAAACCCAATGCTTGCTTGCTCCGTTTCAGCGACACCAAGGAGACCGACATGAACATCGAGATCGCTTCCGGCGCGCTGCAGCTCGCGCGCGGCCAGACCCTCAAGGTGCGCGACGGCGCGGGCAGCACCATCTGCGCGCGCGCAGGCACAGTCTGGATCACCGAGGAAAACAGCCGCAAGGACGTGGTGCTCCAGGCGGGCCACTGCTTCCGGCTGCAGCAGCCCGGACTCGCGCTGGTGCAGGCCTTCGCCGACGCCTCGGTTTCGCTCGCCTGATTCGCGGCTGAGCCGCTGCCCTTAAAATGGGCGCTTCCTTTCGGAGCGCCCATGTTCAAGGACGGCCTGCTCAGGGGCAAGCGCATTCTCATCACCGGCGGCGGCACCGGCCTGGGCAAGGAGATCGCGACCCGGTACCTGCAACTCGGCGCCGAGCTGTGGCTCGCCGGGCGGCGAGGCGCTGTTTTGGAGTCTTGTGCCAAGGAACTTGCTTCGAAATACGGAGGGTCGGTCAACACCCATGCGGTCGATATCCGCGACGCGCAGGCGGTGGATGCGATGGTGCAGCGCATCTGGGACGAGGCCGGCCCGCTCAGCGGCCTGGTCAACAATGCCGCCGGAAATTTCATCAGCCCGACCAAGGACCTGACGCCGAACGGCTTCAACGCGATCGCCAACATCGTCTTCCACGGCACTTTCTACGTCACGCACGCGGTGGGCCGGCGCTGGATCGCGGGCGGCCACCAGGGCTCGGTGGTCTCGATCCTGGTGACCTGGGTCTGGACCGGATCGCCCTATGTCGTTCCTTCTGCCATGTCGAAGGCGGGGCTGCACATCATGACCAAGTCGCTCGCGGTCGAGTGGGGACGCCACGGCATCCGCCTGAACGCGATCGCGCCGGGACCGTTTCCCACGGAGGGGGCGAGCAAGCGGCTGCGCCCGGAAGGGGATTTTTCGGATTCAAGCAAGCTGAACCCCATGCGCCGTGTCGGCCGCATGCCCGAGCTGCAGAACCTCGCCACCTTCCTCATGGCCGACGGCTGCGAGTGGCTTTCCGGCGAGACCATCGCGCTCGACGGCGCCGGCCACCTCGCCAGCGGCGCCTCGTTCACCGAGCTCGACCGGCTCTCGGAGGCCGACTGGGAGCGCATGCGCGCCAAGGTCAAGGCGCAGAACGAGAAAGACCGCGCCGGGCGCAGCGCGTGAGCATGGCAAAAGAGCAGCCGCGCCCGGCCGCGACGCTGCTGCTGCTGCGGCAGTCGCCGGCTGGCGAGCCGGCCACGCCGGAGGTGTTCATGCTCCAGCGCACGCGCAGGGCCGCGTTCCTGCCCGGCGCCTACGTCTTTCCCGGCGGCGCGCTCGACGAGGACGACGCGAGCGAGCGCGCCGCGCGCCGTGTGCTCGGCCTCGGCGAGGCGCCGGCGAGCGCGCGCCTGGGCCTCGCTGCGGGCGGGCTCGCCTACTGGGTGGCGGCAGCGCGCGAGTGCTTCGAGGAATCGGGAATCCTGCTCGCGGTGGACGCCGCCGGCCGGGAGGTGGCGCCGGAGCGCGCGGCCGCGCTCGAGCACCTGCGCGCGCCCCTCAACGCCGGAGCGCTCCTGTTCAGCGAGCTGCTGGAGCGCGAGAACCTGTACGTGCCGGCGCATGAAATCGCCTACTACAGCCACTGGATCACCGCGCCGGGCCGGTCGCGGCGCTTCAGCACGCGCTTCTTCGTCGCCTGCGCGCCGCGCGGGCAGGGCGGCGTGCACGACCGCTCCGAGACCGTGCACAGCGTCTGGGTGAGCCCGCGCGAAGCGCTCGAGCGGGACCGGCGGCGCGAGCTCGAGCTGATCTACCCGACCCGCAGCACGCTCGCCGACCTGGCGGCGTTCGCCACTCCGCGCGCCGTGCTCGAGCACGCCCTCGGCCTGGGCGACATCGAGGTCAACGCGGCGTGCTGGGCGCTCGACCACGAGGGCTCGCAGCGGCTGTTCCGCCGCGCCGATCCGCCCTACTTCGAGATCCACTGGAGCGATCCCGAGGAGAAGGGCGACACCTGCTTCGTGATCCAGGCCGGCGTGCCGAAGCGGCTCGATCGCTACGTCGTGCGCATTACCGCGCCCAACCCCGGGGCGATGACCGGGCCGGGCACCAACACCTATCTGGTCGGACGCATCGAGGACGGCGGCGAGCTGGCCGTGATCGATCCGGGACCGGCGATCGATTCGCACCTCGAGGCAATCGTCGCCGCCGGCGGCGGGCGCATACGCTGGATCCTCGCCACGCACACGCACGTCGATCATTCGCCCGCGGCGGCGCTGCTGAAGGCGGCGACCGGCGCCGCGGTGCTCGGCCGGCCGCGGCCCGCGCACGGCAATCAGGACCACAGCTTCGCGCCCGAGCGCGTGCTCGCCGACGGCGAGCGGCTCGCCCTCGACGGCTTCGATCTGCGCGCCATCCACACGCCCGGGCACGCCTCGAACCACCTTTGCTACATGCTGGAGCAGACGCGGATGCTGTTCACGGGCGATCACGTGATGCAGGGTTCGACCGTGGTGATCAATCCGCCCGACGGCGACATGCGCGCCTACCTCGATTCGCTCGCACGCCTGCTCGGCGAGGACATCGCGATCATCGCGCCGGGGCACGGCTACCTGATCGGCACGCCGCACAGGGAGGTCAAGCGGCTGGTCGCGCACCGCCTGGCGCGCGAGGCAAAGGTCGCGAACGCGCTGGCGCGCCGCGGCGAGGCCTCGCTCGAGGAGCTGGTGCCCGAGGTCTACAGCGACGTTCCCGCGCGGCTGCATCCGGTCGCGGCGCGCTCGCTGCTCGCGCACCTGGAGAAGCTGGTCGCCGAGGGCCGCGCGCAGCACTCATCCGGACGCTATATACTTAGCCGCGAAAGGAGCCCGCGATGAGCGACGACAAAACCATGAAGCTGGTGACCAACCTCGACCGCCCGGCGATCGAGGCGAAGCTCCATGAGGCAGGCGCCGCCGCGGCCGCGGCCGGATTGACCGAGCTGGCGAAGATGTTCATCGGCGTCGAGGGCATGCCGCGCGCGCAGATCGAGCAGCGCGTCGCCAATGCGCAGAAGTGGCTCGCCGGCAAGGGGCACGGCGCGATCGCGTCGCTGCTCGACCTGGTGGAGATGAACCTGAAGAATCTCAAGTAGCGCCCTGAAGTCCGATTTCGATCTTTTCACGATAGGCGGTGGTTCGGGCGGCGTGCGGGCGAGCCGCGTCGCGGCGACGCTGGGCGCGCGCGTCGCGATCGCGGAATCCGGCCGCTTCGGCGGCACCTGCGTCAACGTCGGCTGCATCCCGAAGAAGCTTTTCTCCTACGCCGCGCATATCCGCGACGACCTGAGGGACGCCGCCGACTACGGCTGGAGCATCGCCGAGCCGGCCTTCGACTGGCGCAAGCTGGTCGCGAACAAGGATCGTGAAATCGCGCGCCTGAACGGCGTCTACGAGCGCTTGCTGACGAATGCAGGGGTTTCGATATTTCGGGATCGTGCTTCTGTTCTCGACCCTCACACCGTAAGCTTTGAAAACAAAACCTTCACCGCAAAGCATATCCTCGTCGCCACCGGCTCCTGGCCGCACAAGCCCGCGATCCCCGGCAGCGAGCTCGCGATCACCTCGAACGAGGCGTTCCATCTCGAGCGGCTGCCCCGGCGCGCGCTCGTCGTCGGCGGCGGCTACATCGCGGTCGAGTTCGCCTCGATCTTCCACGGCCTGGGCGTGCAGACGACGCTCGCCTACCGCGGCGCACGCCTGCTGCGCGGCTTCGACGCCGAGCTCGGCGAGCGCCTGGCCGACGAGCTGGCAAAGAAGGGGATATTGATCCACCTCAAGACCAACCCGGCGAAGATCGAGCAGGGTCTGCAGGTCAGCTTCGAGGACGGCAGCCATGGCGGCTTCGACCTGGTCATGTTCGCCACCGGACGCAAGCCCAACACCGCGGGCCTGGGGCTGGAGGCGGCGGGCGTTAAGCTCGGCGCCGACGGCGCGGTGCTGGTCGACCGCTACTCGAAGAGCTCGGTGGACTCGATCCACGCCATCGGCGACGCGACCAACCGCCTCAACCTCACGCCGGTCGCGACCGCCGAGGGGATGGCGCTCGCCCGCACGCTGTTCGGTGGCGCGCCGACCCCGGTCGACCACGAAAACGTCCCCACCGCGGTGTTCGCCAACCCGAACCTTGCCAGCGTGGGGCTGTCCGAGGAGAAGGCGCGCGAGCGCGTCGGCGCGGTGGACATCTACAAGAGCGCCTTCACCTCCCTCAAGCACAGCCTGACCGTGAGCACGGAGAAGATCTTCATGAAGCTCGTGGTCGACGCGCGCAGCCAGCGCGTGCTGGGCGCCCACATGATCGGCCCCGACGCGGGCGAGATCATCCAGGGACTCGCGGTCGCGGTGAAGCTCGGCGCCACCAAGGCGCAGCTCGACGCCACGGTCGGGATCCACCCCACCGCAGCAGAGGAATTCGTCACCCTGAGGGAAAAGTCGGCGTAGGATTGCAGCCATGATTCTCGAGTCGCGCATCGAGAAGAAGCTCGCCGAGCTGAAGGCGCACGGCGAGGTGCCGCTCGCGATCGAGCTCTGGAACGGCAAGCGCTTCGAGCTGGGCGGCCGCCCGCGCGTCACGCTGCGCGTCGCCGGCGCCGGGGCGCTGCGGCGCTTCGCCAAGCCCGACCTGGCCGCACTCGGCGAGGCCTACGTCGAGGGCGACTTCGATCTCGAGGGCCCGATCGACGAGGCGCTGCGCGCTGCCGAAGCGCTGACGCGCAGCCTGGGCCGGGCCGCCAAGGGCCGGCTGCCGCGTCTCGGGCTGCATACGAAGAAGGCCGATGCCGAGGCGATCCACTACCACTACGACGTCTCGAACGACTTCTACGCCCTGTGGCTCGACCGCCGCATGGTCTATTCGTGCGGCTATTTCAGGTCGGGCGGCGAGGAGCTGGAGCAGGCGCAGGCGCAGAAGCTCGACCATATCTGCCGCAAGCTGCGCCTGCAGCCCGGCGAGCGCTTTCTCGACATCGGCTGCGGCTGGGGCGCGCTGGCGATGCACGCGGCGGAGAAGTTCGGCGCCACCGCCACCGGCATCACCCTCTCGCACAACCAGCACGCGCTCGCCAACGAGCGCATCCGCGCCGCCGGCCTGCAGGATCGCTGCCAGGTGCTGCTGCAGGACTACCGGGACGTCGCCGGCGAAGGCGTTTTCGACAAGATCGCCTCGGTCGGCATGTTCGAGCACGTGGGGCTGAAGAATCTGCCGGTCTATTTCGGCGCCATCCACAGGCTGCTCGCCGACGGCGGTATCGCGATCAACCACGGCATCACGGCGGCCGACGCCGAGAGCCGCGAGGTCGGCCTGGGCGCAGGCGAATTCGTCGAGAAATATGTCTTCCCCCACGGCGAAATCCCGCACCTCTCGTTGGTCGTGCGCGAGAGCGCCGCGGCCGGGCTGGAGGTGATGGACGTGGAAACGCTGCGCCTTCATTACGCCAGGACGCTTGCCTGCTGGTCGCAGCGGCTGGAGGCGAACCTGCAGGCGGCGCGCGCGCACGCGGGCGAGAAGCGCACCCGCATCTGGCGCCTCTACCTGGCCGGCTGCGCGCACGCCTTCGAGCGCAACTGGGTGACGATCCACCAGGTGCTCGCGGTCAAGTCCGCCGATCCCGCGCGCAACCCGCTGCCCTGGACGCGCGAGTACATGTATCGAGGTAGCTAAGCTATCGCCTTTGCAATTAGTGAGATTCCGCTGCCTAGCAACACGACGGACACCACGCGCATCAAGGTAATGCGCGAAATGCGGCGAAAGAGATGTCCGGCCGCCCACAGGCCCGCGAGGCCGGCGGGAACGATCGCGAGCGCGTAGAGCCAGACCTTCGCATCGAGCAGCGATCCGGTCGCCAGGAAAGCGGCGGCGCGCAGCGAGATGCTCGTCAAGGTCGCCAGGCCGAGCGTGGCGCGGAACTGCTCCTTGCTGAGGCCGCGGTGCGACAGGTACATCGCATAGGGCGGGCCGCCGGCGCCGAACAGGGTGCTGGTGACGCCGCCCGCCAAGCCGGCGACGTAGCCCCAGCGCGTCGCAAGCACGCGCCGGGTCTCGGGACGGCTGCTCAGGCTGTAGAGCGCGAATGCGGTGACGAAGACGCCGAGCGCGAGGGTCGCCGCCTGGCGCGGGAGGTTCACCAGCAGCGTGATGCCGGTCAGCGTGCCGAGCACGATGGCCGGCACCAGGCGCGTCCACTCGCCCTTCACCGCGTGGCGCGGGTTCTCGAAGCCGACGCGGAAGGCGTTGGCGAGGTCCATGAGGACGAACAGCGCGAGCGCGAAAGGCAATGCCACCAGGTGGGTCGCGAGCGGGATGGTGACCAGCGCGGCGCCGAAGCCGGTGATGCCGAAGACGACCGAGCCGGCGAAAGCAGTGGCGGCGAGCGCCGCGATTTCGCCCGCGGAGACGCTCACGTCAGGCCGCGATCTGCAGGGCGCCGGCAGTGCAGCGGTTCATGCGCCGCAGGCGCTCGACATAGCGCGCGAAAGGCAGAGCGTATCGGCGCTCGAGCGCCGCGGCGCGCGCGCGCAGCTCGCTCCATTCGAGCTCGGCCGGCGCGCCCTTGAGGCCGATCGCGACCACGTTCGGGTCGCGCAGCGCGGGCAGGGCGATCACCGCGCCGCCGAAGGCGCGCTCGAGGCGCTGCAGGCTGCGGTCGAGGTTCGGATCGTCGTCCATGAAGTTCATCACCAGGGCGCCCGGCTGCACGAGCGCGCACCAGGCGGCGTCGAAGAACGCCTGCGACACCAGCGCCGAGGGCGTCGCCTCGTCCTCGAAGCCGTCCACCACCAGCAGGTCGCAGCATTCGGGGGCGAGCGCCTGCACGCCGTCGCCGTGCTCGATCATCAGGCGCGCGTCGTCCGGGGGCACGTGAAACAGCGCGCGCGCGGCGGCGATGACGCGCTCGTCGGACTCGACCACGTGGGTGGCGAGCGCGTGCAGCCGGTGGTGGAAGAACTTGGCGAGCGAGCCGCCGCCGAGGCCGATCATGAGCGCGCGCCGCGGCTCGGCGTGGAACAGCAGGAACGCCATCATGCAGCGCGTGTACTCGAGCTCGAGCGCCCAGGGATCCTCGAGCCGCATCGCGCTCTGGATCGCCTCGCCGCCGAGGTGCAGGTGGCGCACGCCTCGCTCCTCGCTCACGACGAGATCGGGGCGGCGGCGGCGCGAGAGGGCTGCGCGCGTCACCGCTTCTTCTTGCCCGCCTTGCGGGGCGCCCCCTGGTCGGCGACTGCGGCGATCACCTCGACTTCGAGCAGCAGGTCCTCGTGCACCAGCCGCTTCACCCCGACCAGCGTGCTCGCCGGCAGGCGCTTCGGATCGAGGTAGCGCGACCGCACCTCGCGGTACACGTTGACCGCGTCCGCGCTCATGCGCGCCATGTAGCCGTTCAGCTTGACGACGTCGCTCCAGGTCGCGCCGGCGGCTGCCAGGTTGTGGGTCAGGCTCCTGAACACCTGCTCGGCCTGGGCGCGCATGTCGTCCTTGCCGATGACGTAGCCGTCGCGGTCGTAGCTCACTTGGCCGGAGACGTAGACGATCTTCGCCGGGCCGGAGAGCGCGATGGCGTGGGTGAAGAAGCGCGGATCGAACAGCTGCTTTGGATTCAGGTACTGCTTGCGCATGATTGCCCCCTGGAAAATCGCGCTCAGAACAGCGCGCCGCGCGCGGCGATCGGCCACAGCGCCTCGACCGCGCCGCCGCGCACGCAAACATACCAGTCGTAGAGGTTCACCGTGGGATCGCAGTGCCCGGGCACGAGCAGCAGCTTGTCGCCCAGCGCCGGCGCCGCGGCGCCGCGCGCGATCTCGACCCAGCCGTGCTCGTCGGAGGCGCTCGCGTAGGCAAGGCCCGGGCGCTCCCAGACCGCAGGCATGCCGGAATCGACGCTCGAGGCTTTGAGGCCGGCGTCGACGATCGCGACCTCGGGGCGAGGACGGCTCATCACCGTCGCGAGCACGAACAGCGAATGCTCGAATCGCGGCAGCGGCGGTGCCCACTCGTTTTTCGCGTAGTCCCGGTCCATGAACACGTACGAGCCGGGCTGGATCTCGTCCCAGGCGCCGCTCTCGATCTCGAGCATGAAGGTGCCGCTGCCCGCGCCGGTCACGCACGGACAAGGGATATGGTGTCTCTCAAGCAGGGCTTTGGTTTCACGTACTACGGCAGCGGAACCCGCAACGGCCTCCCGCCGCTCCTGCATGGAGCGGAAATGCTGGGCGCGGCCGTGATAGGCCTGCAGGCCGGCAAAGCGCAGGCCGGGCGAACCGAGGATGGCGCGCGCAAGACCAAGCGCAGGCTCGCCAGGCGCGATGCCGCAGCGGCCCATACCCACCTCGAGCTCGATATAGGTGTCGATCGTGGCGCCGGCGCGCGCGGCGGCGGCTTGCAGGTCGCGCACATTGCCGGCGTCGTCGACGCACACGCCGATGCGCGCGCGCCGGGCGAGCGCCGCGAGCCGCTCGAGCTTGCGCGCGCCGACCACCTCGTTCGACACCAGCACGTCGGCGACGCCGCCCTCGACCAGCGCCTCGGCCTCGGAGACCTTCTGGCAGCACACGCCGACCGCGCCGGCGGCGATCTGCCGCCTGGCGATCTCGGGGCATTTGTGGGTCTTGGCGTGCGCCCGCACCCGCGCCTGCCCGGCGACCGCTTCACCGAGGCGCCGGATGTTGGACTCGAACGCGTCGAGCTCGAGCACCAGCGCCGGCGTGTCCACTTCCTCGAGGCGCATGCCGACGGTTGCGGGCGCTTGCAGGCTCACGATTTTGCGCCTCTCCTGTGCACGGCAAGAAACACGATCGCCGCGATGATCGCGGCCACCAGCGGCAGCGCGGCGAGGTTCACCTTCTCCCAGCCGGCGTTGGTGACGATCATGCCGGAGCTCAAGGATGAGATGGTCATCATGACGAAGATCGCCATTTCGTTCGCGCCCTGCGCCTTGGCGCGCTCCTCGGGACGGTAAGTCCCGGTGAGCAGCGTCGTGCCGCCGATGTAGAGAAAGTTCCAGCCCACGCCCAGGATCACCAGCGACCACCAGAAGTGTGCCACCGCGACCCCGGCGAGCGCGATGCCGATCGCCGCCAGGTTGAGCGCCGCGCCCGCGAGCAGGACCGGCAGCACGCCGAGGCGCCGGATCAGCGGCCCGGTGAGGAAGGAGGGCGCGAACATCGCCACCACGTGCGAGGAGATGACGAACGCGGCGTCGCCGTACGGATGGTGGGCCACGCCCATGGCGATCGGCGTCGAGGTCATGAGGAAGTTCATCACCCCGTAGCCGATCGCGCCCGCCATGACGGCGACGACGAACTCCGGCTGCGCCGCGATTCTCGACAGCGGGCGCCCGCTCGCGGCCTGCGCCTGCGCGCCCGGGTCGGGAATGCGCATGCGGCCGATGATCGCCATCGTGACCAGCGCGAAGGCGATCAGCGCCAGGTAGGCGCCGGTGAAGCGCGGGCCGATCACGTCCACGGTGAGGCGGCTGGTGGCCGGGCCGAGCACGCCGCCCACCAGCCCGCCCGCCAGCACCAGTGAGACCGCGGTCGCGCGCCAGTCCGGCGGCGCGACCTCGGCGGCGACGAACCGGTAGTACTGGCCGAAGGCGTTGAAGGTGCCGAACACGAGCGTGCCGAAGCACAGCAGCCAGAAGCTCGCCAGCCATACCGCCAGCGCGCAGATGAGCGCGCCGACGATGCCCACGGCGGCGCCGCCCAGCAGCCCGTCGCGGCGCCCGACCCGCTTCATGTAGAGCGACGCCGGCATGGTGGTGAGCGCCCCGCCCACGACCCAGCAGGTCACGGGCAGCGTCGCGAGCGAGGGATAGGGCGCGAGCGCCAGCCCCGCCAGCCCGTTGATCGCGATCAGCGTCGAGTTGTTGGACATCAGCATCGCCTGGCAGGCGGCGAGCAGGCCGACGTTGCGCCGCGTGTTGCTTGCTGTACTGGTCATGTATACAGTATCGGGGGGGATGGCAATTCTAGAACGAATGCACAAGCTGCGCGGCGCGCTTTCGCAGATCCAGGGACGGTTCGAGACCGCGGCGCGCTCGCCGTTCGACGACGGCTGGACTGCAGACGAGCAAACGCAGAGCGCGATTCAAACGACGGTCACGGAGGAGCGGGCGCGCTCGATCATCGCCAGGAACGAATCCCCCGATGTCCCCTTCGAGCAGTCGATCAATCCGTACAGGGGCTGCGAGCACGGATGCATCTACTGCCTAGCGGGAGAGACGAAAATCCTGATGGCCGACGGCACGACGCGCCCGCTCGCGGAACTGCGCGAAGGCGACCAAATCTACGGCACCAGGCGCGATGGATGGTATCGACGCTATGTCAGGTCGCGCGTCCTCGCTCATTGGAGCGTGATCAAGCAAGCCTTCCGGGTCACCCTCGAGGACGGCACGACGCTGGTGGCGGGCGGAGACCATCGCTTCCTCACCGAGCGCGGGTGGAAGCACGTTGTCGACAACATCGAGACTACCGGAAGAAATCGCGCGCACCTGACGACGAACAACAAGCTCATGGGGACGGGCGCCTTTGCCGACGCGGCCGCCAAGGACCGCAATTACCAGCTCGGCTACCTGTGCGGCATGATCCGGGGCGATGCCTTGCTTCGTTCGTACCGCTATGCGCGTGCCGGGCGCGCAAACGGCGATCAGCACCGCTTCCGGTTGGCGCTCTGCGACGAGAAAGCCCTCTGCCGGACGGAGGCTTATCTCCGCGACTGGCAGATTCACACCCGCTGGTTCGTATTTCAGCAAGCAGCAGCTGGACGCCGCGCAATGCCCGCCATCAGGACGAGCGCGCGCATGGACCTGGCGGAGATCCGCGAACTGATCGACTGGCCGCGCACGCCCGCCGACGAATGGGCGGGCGGCTTCCTGGCCGGCATTTTCGATGCCGAGGGCAGCTTCAGCCACGGCGTCCTGAGAATCAGCAACACCGATCCCGAGATTGTCCGCTGGATAGGGTTGTGCCTTGAAAGGTTCGGCTTTCGCTACAGGGTGGAGCACACGAAGCTCGATCAGAAACGACCCGTCGACGTCGTGCGCCTGCTCGGCGGGTTGCGCGAGCAGCTGCGCTTCTTTCACATCGCGGATCCGGCGATCACGCGAAAGCGCGACATCGAAGGGCGGGCCGTGAAGAGCGAGGCTCGCCTGAGGGTGAGAAAACTCGAGCCCCTCGGACGATCGATGCGGCTCTACGATCTGACCACCGAGACCGAGGATTTCATCGCCAACGGAATCGTCAGCCACAACTGCTACGCACGCCCCAGCCACGCCTACCTGGAGCTTTCCCCGGGGCTCGATTTCGAAACCAAGCTCTTCGCCAAGACCAATGCGGTCGAGCTGCTGAAGCAGGAGCTCTCGCAGCCCGGCTACCAGGTGAAGCCGATCGCCTTCGGCGCCAACACCGATTGCTACCAGCCGATCGAGCGCCGCTACCAGCTGATGCGCGGGCTGCTCGAGGTGCTCGCGGCCCGCGAGCACCCGCTCACCGTCGTCACCAAGTCGGCGCTGATCGAGCGCGACCTCGACCTGCTCGCGCCGATGGCGAAAAAGAACCTCGTCAAGGCCTTCATCTCGATCACGACGCTCGATGCGCCGCTCGCGCGCAGGCTCGAGCCGCGCGCGGCAAGCCCGGGCAGGCGCGTCGATGCCATTCGCGCCCTCGCGGCGGCGGGAATTCCGACCGGCGTGCTGGTCGCCCCGGTGATCCCCGCGCTCACCGACAAGTCCATGGAAGAGGTGCTCGAAGCAGGGGCGCAGGCGGGTGCGCGCATGGCCGGTTGGATTCTGTTACGCCTGCCGAACGAGGTGCGGCCGCTGTTCAAGGAATGGCTGGCGGCGCACTACCCGCAGCGCGCCGACCACGTCATCAGCATCGTGCGCCAGTCGCGCGGCGGCCGCGAGAACGATCCGAACTTCGGCTCGCGCATGAGCGGCACGGGCAAATTCGCGGAGCTGATCGGCAGGCGCTTCGAGGTGGCGTGCAAGCGCCTGGGCCTCAACCGCGAGGACGACCACATGGCCTCGCGCGGCGGGCTCGACTGCGCGCGCTTCGTGCCGCCCTCTTCGGGCGGGCAGTTGAAGCTGTTCTGATGCGCCGGCTGTGCGTCGCGGCGGGCTGGGGGCTGGCCGCCCTCATCGTCTGGCTGTCGCTCACCCCGGCGCCGCCGCAGATCGACCTCGAGCAGGGCGACAAGCTCGGGCACTTCCTCGGCTACGGCTCGCTCATGCTCTGGTTCTGCCTGCTCTACGCGCGCCGCGCCACGCGCATCGCCTACGCGGTGCTGTGGACCGCGATGGGCATCGGCCTCGAATTCGCGCAGGGGCAGCTCGGCTACCGCACCTACGAGGTCTACGACATCTACGCCAATGCGCTCGGCGTGCTGTTCGGCTGGGGAGCCGCCCTCGTCATCCCCAACGCGTCGTCCCTCCTGCCTCGATGAGCCCCGGCCACACCGAACAGCTGCTCGATGCGCCCATCCTGCCGGCGCTCGCGCGCCTCGCCGCGCCGGGCCTGCTGCTGGTGGTGTTCCAGTCTGCGGTCTCGATCGCCGACACCCATTTCGTGGGGCGCCTGGGCACCGAGCCGCTCGCGGGCCTGGCGCTCGTCTTCCCGCTGCTGATGCTGCTGCAGATGACCTCCGCGGGCGCGATGGGGGGCGGCGTTTCCTCCGCGATCGCGCGCGCGCTCGGCCGCGGCGACCGGCCTGCAGCACGCGCTTTCGTCGTGCACGGCACCGTCATCGCGCTCGCAGCGGGCCTTGCGTTCACGCTGCTCCTGCTCGCGTTCGGACGCGAGATCTACCGGCTGCTCGGTGGCGGCGACGCGACCCTCGGCAATGCGCTCGCCTATTCGAATCTGCTCTTCTCCGGCGCGGTGCTGATCTGGCTCGCGAACACGTTCGCCAGCGTGCTGCGCGGCAGCGGCAACACGCTCGCCCCGGCGCTCGTGCTGGTCGCCGCCTCGCTCGTCCACATCCCGCTCTCGGGCGCGCTCACGCTCGGCGCCGGGCCGTTCCCGCGCCTCGGCATCGCCGGTGCCGCGATCGCCTACCTCGCCGCCTTCAGCCTCGCCACCGTGGCCAACGCCGCGTTCATCTGGAAGAGCCCGCTGTGCCCCACCCGCGCCGACCTGCGGCTCGAGGCGCGGCGCTTCGCCGAGATCCTGCGCGTAGGCGCGGTGTCCTCGCTGAACGCCGTGCAGACCGTGCTCACCGCGGTGATTCTCACCGGGCTCGCCGGGCGCTACGGGGTCGCCGCGCTCGCCGGCTATGGCGTGGCGGTGCGTCTGGAGCTGCTGCAGGTGCCGCTCGTCTTCGCCATCGGCCAGGCGCTCGTGGTGCTGGTCGGCATCAACGTCGGCGCGGGCCGGGCGCCGCGCGCCAAGCGCTTCGCCTGGACCGGCGCGGCGCTCGCCACCGCGATCTGCCTTGCGATCGGCGCGACGGTGGCGATCCTGCCGCAGACCTGGGTGGCGCTGTTCTCGGACGATGCCGCGGTGCGCGACGCGGGAGCGCGCTACCTGCGCATCGTGGGGCCGTTCTTTCCCTTCCTCGGCATCGGCATCGCGCTTTACTTCGCTTCGCAGGGCGCCGGCCGCGTGTTGCTGCCGGTGCTCGCCGGCACCGCGCGCCTCGCGATCGTGATCGCGGGAGGCTTCGCCGCGGTGGCGCTCGGCGCCGCGCTCGACTGGCTGTTCGCGGTGATCGCGGCGGGAATGATCGCCTGGGGCGCGCTCACCGCCTGGGCGGTGCGCGCCGCCGACTGG